>NZ_BAAHSH010000029.1:0-139470 GCF_054660755.1 Faecalimonas hominis | reverse complement strand
CGGCTTTCAATATCACCTGTTTCACGCAGTTCTTTCTGCCAGCGTGATAAAGTCTGCTGACTGATTCCTAAATTTGTAGCACAGCCCTGCAGTCCTAAGGTCTTGTGATCATGATAATACTGGACTGCATCCAGCTTAAATTGTTTGTCATAGTGCTTTGCCATAATGAGATCCTCCTTCAGTGCGGTACCTACATTGTACCATAATTTTTCTTATAAGGAATTCTCATTTTGACTTGTACTATTTATATTCTAACACCAAAGAGTATCTTCAGGAAATTGAGAGAACTTATGAATCGGCACATCAGATAGGTTCAGATGTGTATACATATATGTTTGAGGCAAGTAAAATTTCGCCGAAGGAAAAAGCGCTGCTTGTCATCAGGCAGATGGGCGGTTACATGGATAAAAATGGAATGTTACAGTTAGGGGAGGGAGATACATTTGCTCCGGAAATGGCACCTCACTCTGTGTTTTTAGAGGACTATGCGGAATGTGTCAGAAAAGCCTACAGGAAGAAACATCTGGATAATGAAATGATTCACCAGTTCAGAATGTATATTGATAAACACAATATAGAATATGTCCGGGGATATTATGAGGGGAAAACGGATTATGACAGGTTAAAATCTTATGCAAAAAACTATAATATGAAGTTATATTATGGTGAACCGTCCAGACACCACAATAAAACAGAAAAAGAGCAGAAGTTTAAAGAACAAAGATACGATAAAATACTGACTCCGAATAAGTTGTCTGAGTTTATCATTGATGTAAAAACGGGAAGTTTTGTAACAGAGTGGGACGTTTTGACAAAGACGAAGAGCAACCGGATTCAAAGTACAACAGCGTCCTATGAAAATATGGAAAAATCGCAGAAAAAGAAAGTGATAAACAGCGAATCATTTAACTATGCCCCTGCTGATTACAACGAAGAACATCACAGACTGGACGTTCTTCCGGCGACGCCGGCAGCAGGCAGAAAAAAGACTTATCTGGAAAATGATTTTAAACGGAGTTTAAAGAAAATCTGGAAAAGTCCTAAACGGACGCAGTATAAAGAAAAATACAAATCCCCGAAGGACTATTTAAAATAAAGGAGACCAACTATGAAAAAAATAATGATGTTAGGCGTGGCATTCTGCATGTCGCTTATCCTTCTGTCCTGTCAAAAGGAAGTGGATTCTTCAGAAAAAATAAATGATATTCTTGAGAACGAAAAATATATGAAAATAGAATTGGGAGAAGATTATCATCAATCATCTGTTCTGTTTGCCTTGCAGGAAGAAAAAGCGGTTGTTCCAAAAGATGTCAAGTGGGGACTTCCAAAATACCGAGAAAAAGATACAATCGGAGTAAGTTTTGCAGAAGAGGGAACGGAAATCTATAAAGCAGATGGCGAAATGTATCCTGAATTATACGCAAAAGCTTATCTGGCGTCCATTGTAAATCTTGATTTGAGTGTAAAAGAAGTAAAGGACAGAAATTATAGCGTAAAGATTGCGGACAAAGAACAACTGAAATGGTTTGAAGAGGAATTATACACGGTATCTACTTTGGTAATAGGGGACTCTTACGAACTTTCAGGTGTCACTGTGGAGTTTGACAGGGAATACCGTCCTGTTAAAAAGATATTCCAGTTAAAGAAGAAAAATAATATGATATTAGGCGATGAGGAAGATGACAGTGAAAAATGCATTCAGGAATTTTCTTATGATGTGGGGAAGATGAAATTTAACCGAGAATTTAGCCGGGTGGAAAATTTGATTGGAAAAGACTAAAAAATAAAATTTGTGCTTGCATTTTTCTTCGTAAGATGATATTATAAATCCTGCTTGAAATAAATGAATATTCAGCGGGGTGTGGCTCAGCTTGGCTAGAGCGCCTGGTTTGGGACCAGGAGGTCGCAGGTTCGAATCCTGTCACCCCGATTTTGCGGGTGTAGTTCAATGGTAGAACACTAGCCTTCCAAGCTAGATACGTGGGTTCGATTCCCATCACCCGCTTTTATTTTTAAAAGGAATGTTATCCGGTTGCAGATAACATTCCTTTTTTTAGTACATCATCTTCTGCAATTACAATTTTGAGTCTTGTCAAATTCAGGGTTGAAGGCGTAGAAGTTTTTACTGTCTAAATTATCCTGAACAATTCTTAAACTCTCACCGAAACGCTGATAGTGAACAATTTCTCTTTCACGCAAAAAGCGGATAGGATCGCATACTTCCGGGTCTTTGACAAGACGTAAAATATTATCGTAGGTTGTTCGTGCCTTTTGTTCTGCTGCCATATCTTCGTGTAAATCTGTAATTGGATCTCCTTTTGACTGGAAATAAGTTGCTGTCCACGGAGTTCCTCCCGCAGACTGTGGCCACAGTGCGAGAGTATGGTCGACATAGTATTTATCAAAACCATATTTCTCGATTTCTTCAACGGAGAGATTTTTAGTCAGTTGATAGACGATGGCACAAATCATCTCCATGTGAGCTAATTCTTCTGTGCCTATATCAGTAAGAATTCCTGTTACCTGTTTATATGGCATTGTGTATCGCTGTGACAGGTATCGCATGGAGGCGGCGAGTTCGCCGTCAGGCCCACCAAATTGACTGATGATTACCTGAGCAATCTTAGGATTAGTCTGTGTGATCTTAACGGGATACTGTAATCTTTTTTCATAATTCCACATAAATTAGCAGCCTCCTTCCTGCCACGGATACGGCTCGTCAATCCATTTCCAATAGTCACTGCAAGTAGTGATTGAATCGAGAGTAAGAGGGCTATAAAGACGGGCGTAGTCCTTTAATGCCTGTGTACGGATTGCGTTATATTCCTGAAAGTAAGCAAGTGCTTCCCTGTTGTCAGGGTGCGTATCCAAAAACAATTTTACATCATCGACAGAAAAACTGGCGACATTAATTAAGTGAAGCAATTCTTTTCTGGAAGGCACATTATTCATCGACAGCCACCTCCTCCGTGTTCAAATGGTTTTCGCAAATCATGAAAAATTGTTCCGCAGTGAAATCCTTTATCCGCATCAAGTATGTTTTCCCAGCGCTGCCACGGAACGTAAGCCATGGCTAGGGGCATGGAAGATAAGGGATCAGGTCTTTGACAGGAAAGATTTTCGGGATTGTAAAATGTCATATTATTACGAAAATTTTGCATAACCAACATACTCCTTTAAAATATTTACAGTATTAGATTATGTAACGGATAGGAAAAAGTGTTTGTTTTTACGAGGCAATATAGTATAATGAATAGTTAAGAAGAGGAGTATAAAAATGACAGGGACAAGAATAAAGAAAAACAGAGAAAAGAAAACAGTAGAGTATTTTGATTATAGTTTATTGGCAGTGCTTATTTTTCTTATTGGTTTTGGTTTGCTTATGCTTTACAGCACAAGTTCTTACAGTGCCAAGATGAAATTTGGTGATGGAATGTTTTACCTGAAGAATCAGTTAAAGGCATATGCAGTAAGTTTTATTGCCATGTGGATTGTTTCTAATATAGATTATCACTGGTATGCAAAATATTCTAAAGCAATATTTTTGGCAGCCATGGTGGTTATGGCGCTGGTGTTTGTTCCGGGAGTCGGGATAGAAGCATATGGGGCGAAACGTTGGATTAAAGTTCCGCTTATGGGACAGATGCAGCCGTCGGAACTGATGAAAATTGCAATTGTACTTTTTATTCCAGCGATGATATGTAAAATTGGCAATAAAATCGGGAGAAAAGAAGGTTTATTCTGTATTCTGGGCTTGGGAGCGATTGGTGCGGCAGGTGTATTATTTCTGACGGATAATTTAAGTACAGCGATTATTGTTATGGGAATGTCGTGTATCATGTTTTTTGTTGCACATAGAAAGACTGCTCCGTTTATTGCAATTGGAGCAGCGATGATTGCAGGAGTCTTTATAGTGGCGCAGGTTTTGGGAAAGGTGCTTACTGACAGTACAGACTTCCGAGTGCGACGAATTTTGGCATGGGTAAATCCGGAAATGTATGCGAGCGAAGGAAGTTATCAGAGTATGCAAGCATTGTATGCCATCGGTTCAGGTGGATTTTTTGGAAAAGGACTGGGAAACAGTGCGCAGAAAATAATTATACCGGAAGCGCAGAACGATATGATTCTTTCGATTATATGTGAAGAATTAGGTGTTTTTGGCATGATGATTGTTCTGATTTTATTTGGAATTTTGTTATACCGTCTTGCGTTTATTGCACAGAATGCTAAAGACTCATATGGATCTCTTATAGTGACGGGAATTTTTTCTCATATAGCGCTTCAGGTTATTTTTAATGTATGCGTAGTAATGAATATCATACCGACAACGGGAATAACGCTGCCGTTTATCAGTTACGGCGGTACGGCGGCGCTGTTTTTAATGATTGAGATGGGAATTGCATTTAACGTATCTAGGACAATAAAAGTGGCTGTTTGATGTTTACATTAGCATGGAATTGAATAGTTATAATAATGAGAGGGAAAATTATAAAAAGTCTTTTCTTATTAGGGAAAATGTGGTAAACTAATCAAGTGGTATTTAAAACTACATATAATAGAAGTGAATGTGATAAGTAAAGAGATAGAGAAAGGTTCTAGTTATGAGTTATAAAATTGTTGTAGACAGTTGTGGTGAATTAACTGAAGAGATGAAACAATCCGGAAAAGTGGAAAGCGTTGCGCTGAGCATTCAGATTGATAATGAGAATATTATAGATGATGATACATTTAATCAGGCAGAATTTTTGCGAAAGGTGGCAGAAAGTTCTAACAGTCCCAAATCATCTTGTCCGTCACCGGAATGTTATATGGATAGTTATAAATGCGATGCGGACAGAGTTTATGTTGTGACTTTGTCAGCGGAGTTAAGTGGTTCTTATAATAGCGCGGTACTTGGAAAAAGTATCTATGCAGAAGAACATGGAGAGAAGAAGATTCATATTTTTAATTCTCGTTCGGCTTCGGTGGGGGAGACGCTTATTGCAAAGAAGATTATGGAATGTGAAGAGCAGGGATATGGTTTCGAGGAAGTAATTGAGGCAGTAGACGCGTATATTCAGGGGCAGAACACATACTTTGTTTTGGAGACGTTGGAGACATTGAAAAAGAACGGAAGGCTGACCGGGGTAAAAGCGCTGGTGGCATCTGCGTTGAATATTAAGCCGGTAATGGCATCGACATCACAGGGAACAATCTGTCAGTTGGGAAAATCAAGAGGTATCAACAAGGCGCTCGACAAGATGGTTGAATATGTCATAAAAGATGCGGTTGATATGGAAGAAAAGACGCTGGCGATTGCACATTGCAACTGCTATGAACGAGCAATGTCTGTAAAGGCAATGCTGGAAGAACGTGGACATTTCAAAGATGTTATTATATTGGATACACGGGGAATCAGCACAATGTATGCGAGCGATGGAGGAATTATCGTAGTTGTATAATTTTACATTTTGTGATAGACTATTTATAGTTGAATTGCAAAGGAGTTTTGAAGATGAGTCAAGAGAAAGTAAATCGTTATAAAGAACAAAAAGCGAACCGAAAAGCAATCATGAAGAAAGAAAAGAGAATGAAAATTTTCAGAAACACAGTGACAGCAGTTGTTGTAGTAGCAGTTTTATCATGGGTTGGATATTCGGGATACAATTCTTATGTAGATAGTCAGCCGGTGGAAAAGACAGAAGTTGATTATACTTCAATCGCTGAATATCTTACAGGTTTAGCAGAATAATATGGTATGAGAAGGAAGATATATCTCCACATTTGTGGGGATATATTTTTTTGTTAGTTAAAAATGCTAAAAAACTCTTGAAATGAGGGGAAAAGTGGTTTACAATGAATCCAAGTGGTAGAAAGTGGTGAATAGTGGTGCGAAATGGGACATAAGTGGCAGGCCCATTTGAAAGAAGGTGTTCCATATGTTGACAGGAGAATTTAATCATAGTATAGATGCAAAAGGCAGGTTGATTATTCCCTACAAATTTCGTGAGAATCTTGGAGAAAATTTTGTAATTACAAAAGGATTAGATGGCTGCTTATTTCTGTATCCTGACAATGAATGGAAAACTTTTGAAGAAAAACTAAGAACCTTACCGCTGACAAATAAAGACGCCAGAATATTTACCCGTTTCTTTTTGGGAAGTGCGGTAGATGGCGGCCTTGATAAACAGGGCAGAGTGTTAATCTCTTCTGCACTTCGTAATTTTGCCCATTTAGAAAAAGAAGTGGTTCTTGTGGGAGTGTTGGACCGTGTGGAAATTTGGGATAAGGCAAAATGGGAAGAAAATAATACAGTAATCGAAGACAACATGGACGATATTGCAAGTCACATGGAAGAGTTGGGACTGGGCATTTAATCTGATATGGAGGTAAACATGACATTTGAACACAAATCCGTATTATTGGAAGAGACAGTAAATGGTCTGAACATTAAACCGGACGGCATTTACGTAGATGGAACACTTGGTGGAGGCGGACACGCTTTTGAAGTGTGTAAGCAGTTAAGTGACAAGGGGAGTTTCATAGGAATAGATCAGGACGAGGCGGCAATTGAGGCTGCGGGAATCCGATTACGTGACTTCGGGGAGAGAGTTACAATAGTCAGAAGCAACTATTGTGATATGAAGTTACAGCTTCAGAAACTTGGAATTGACAAAGTCGATGGGATTGTACTCGATTTGGGTGTATCATCTTACCAGTTAGATACAGCAGAGAGAGGTTTTTCCTATCGTGTAGATGTACCTTTGGATATGAGAATGGACAGACGTCAGGAGATGACGGCCAAAGACATCGTCAATACGTATAGTGAGATGGAACTTTATCGCATTATTCGAGATTATGGAGAAGACAAGTTTGCGAAGAATATTGCAAAGCATATTGTTTTGGAACGCGAGAAAGGTTCCATTGAAACTACCGGACAATTAATAGAGATAATTAAACGTGCCATTCCGATGAAATTTCAAAAGAACGGGGGACACCCTGCCAAGAGAACATTTCAGGCAATTCGTATTGAATTGAATAGGGAATTAGACGTACTTAGAGATAGTTTAGATGAAATGATTGATATGTTAAATGAAAACGGGAGAATATGTATCATTACATTTCATTCTTTGGAGGACAGAATTGTAAAGAGTATTTTCAGAAGAAACGAAAATCCGTGTACATGTCCAAGTCATTTCCCTGTATGTGTTTGTGGGAATGAATCGAAGGGGAAAGTGATTACAAGAAAACCAATTCTGCCAAGCGCAGAAGAGTTGGAATACAATAGTCGCTCAAAAAGTGCAAAACTTCGTATTTTTGAGCGGTGTTAGTTTGATAACGGGAGATAAATAATTGGAGCAGAAGGGAGCATAAGCAGATGGAGACAAACAGAAGACCTGCTTATCGCAGACAAACTTATACATATTATGATTATGGAAATACTGTTCGCAAACCTGATATTGTTCCGAAAAGACATGAGGAGACACACAGATCGGAACAGAAGAAGGTAAGCAGACAGATTCGTAAGAACAGAAAAAATGCACTGCATATGAATAAAGGATATGTAGTGTTTTTGTCGATTGCAGTTGTAATTGCGTTTGTGGTTTGTTTACAATACTTACAGTTGCAGGCGGAAATTACGAACCGTTCGCAGAACATAACTTCTCTTCAGCGAGAACTGGCAGAGAAAAAGGAGGTTAATACAACGAGATTTAACAGCGCGTTGGATTCTGTGAATTTGGAAGAAGTCCGCAGGAAGGCAACGGAGGAATTGGGTATGGTTCACGCAGAGGATAATCAGATAATTACATATGACAATCCGAAAGAAAGTGACGTAAAACAGTATAAAGACATTCCTAAGAAATAGTGAGACAAATGGAAGGTGAATCGATGACAAAAAATAGGAAAAAAAGAGGCGGTCTAAAGTTTATCCGCCAAAAATTTCCTAAGAGAATGCAGAAAAAGCTGGTATTGGTATTTATGTTTACGATACTGGCTTTTGTTTTATTCTTGGGAAAAGCGATAAAGATTGTTGCGACAAAAGGAGAAGATTACAAAAAAGCGGTCTTGGATCAGCAGCAAAATAACAGCAGGGTAATTCCTTTTAAGAGAGGAGATATACTCGATGCGAATGGAACAAAACTGGCGACAAGCGAGCGTGTTTATAATGTGATTTTAGATGCAAAAGTGTTATTGTCAGGAAAAGAGGAAGAACTGGCGAAGTCGAAAGAGCAGACGGTGGAAGCGTTGGAAACATGCTTTGAAATTGATAAAAAAACGGTTTATACCGTTTTGGAGGAGAAGTCTGAAAGCCGTTATAACGTTTTGAAAAAGGGAGTATCCTATAAACAATATCAGGCGTTTGAAAAACTTAAAAAGGATACAAAAAACTATGGAAATTTAAAAGGAGTATGGTTGGAAGAAGATTATGTCAGAACCTATCCGTATAATACACTTGCAAGTGATCTGATAGGATTTACCGCATCGGGAAATGTGGGAAATGGCGGTCTTGAGGCTTCTTATAATGATATTTTGAATGGAACGGACGGAAGAGAATACGGTTATTTTGGAGAGACCTCCTCTGTGGAGAAGATTGTAAAAGAGGCGACGGACGGAAAAAGTCTGGTGACCTCCATTGACTTGAATTTACAGAGCATTATTGAAAAACATATTCGTGAATTTAATGAGGAACATAAAAACGGACCGAATAAAACAGGGCTTGGAAGTAAAAACACGGCGGTTATTGCCATGCGTCCCGGAACGGGAGAAGTTCTTGCGATGGCGTCCTATCCCAATTTTGACCTGAATAACCCGAGGGATTTGAGTGGTTTGTTCTCGGAAGAACAGTTGAAAAACATGAGTGAGGAGGATAAGATTAAAGAGTTAAATAAATTGTGGAGAAACTTTTGTGTGAGTGATACATATGAACCGGGTTCTACAATGAAACCGTTTACGATTGCGGCGGGATTGGAAAACGGAACGCTCAAAGGAAGTGAGACATATGTGTGTCCGGGATATTTGGACGTTGGAAAATGGAGGATTAAATGTAATAAAAAAGACGGACACGGAACACAGACTTTAAAACAGGCGATTGCCAACTCGTGTAATGTGGCGTTGATGCATGTGGGTGCGGCAATCGGTCCGGAAGAATTCTCAAAATATCAGCATATTTTTGGATTTGGAGAATATACGGGGATTGATTTACCGGGGGAGGCGTCCACAGACAAGCTTCTTTTTGCTCCGGATAAAATGGGAAATGCTGACTTGGCGACAAATGCTTTTGGGCAGAACTTTAATGTGACAATGTTGCAGTTGGCAGCGGGATTCAATTCTCTGATTAACGGAGGAAATTATTATGAACCTCATGTCGTAAAACAGATTCGTGATGCAGACGGAAATGTTATAGAAAATAAAACTCCTGTTCTGACGAAAAAAACAATCTCAGAAGAAACAAGTAAGCTGCTTCGTACTTACATGGAATCTACCGTAACGGAAGGAACGGCGAAAGCGGCACAAGTGCCGGGTTACGCTATCGGAGGTAAAACGGGAACTGCTGAAAAATATCCTCGTAATCATGGAAAGAACCTGATTTCTTTCATTGGGTATGCCCCGCAGGAAAACCCGGAGATTATGCTTTATGTCGTAATTGATGAACCAAATGTGGAAAATCAGGCAAACAGCAGTTATGCCATAAAACTGGCGCAGAAAATTATGGCGGAAGCATTTCCGTATATGAAGATTACAAAGACGGCAACAAATTAGAAGAATAACCTCACAATAGATTTAATACCCTATAGTAATAAATCTTTGTGAGGTTTTTGTGCGAAATAAGACTTATAATAAAAAGAAAATTTTTGTTGTGTTTTTGTGTGCTGTTTCTGTGATAACTCTGCTGATCGGCAGATTGGTGTATTTGATGATAGTTGATGCGCCTTATTATCAGAAGAGGGCGGAGGCACTTCACGAAAGAGAGAGGGAAATAAAAGCGGCCAGAGGAGAAATTATAGATGCAAAAGGGAAGGTGCTTGCGACAAACAAAACCGTATGTACGATTTCGGTTATCCACAGCCAGATAAAAGATAAAGAAAAGGTTATCCGCATTTTAAGTGATGAACTGGGAATAGGGGAAACCTTGGTTAGAGAGAAGGTGGAAAAAGTTTCTTCAATGGAGAGGATAAAAACAAATGTAGATAAAAAGACGGGGGATAAGATTAGAGAGTATGAACTTCCGGGGGTAAAAGTGGACGAAGATTTTAAACGGTATTATCCTTTTGGAAATGTAGCGTCAAAGGTGCTTGGATTTACAGGAGGGGATAATCAGGGAATTATTGGTCTGGAAGTCAAATATGAAGAATATTTAAAAGGGAAAAACGGAAGGATTTTGACGACGACTGATGCGAGAGGTGTGGAACTTGAGGGAATTGCGGAAGACAGAATGGAAGCAATTCCGGGCAATACATTACATATCAGCATGGATTATAACATACAGAAATATGCTCAGCAGGCTGCGGAAAAGGTGATGAAAGAAAAACAGGCGGATAAAGTGTCTGTTTTAGTTATGAATGCTCAAAATGGGGAAATACTGTCTATGGTAAATGTGCCGGAATTTGATTTGAATGAGCCGTTTACACTTTCCGGGAATGAAAATGCAGAAATTTCTGATGAGAAAAAACAGGAATTATTAAATCAAATGTGGAGAAACGGCTGTATTAATGACACATATGAGCCGGGATCCACTTTCAAAATTATTACATCAGCGCTTTGTTTGGAGGAGGGCGTTGTCAAAGAATCGGACAGATTTAGCTGCCCGGGCTATAGAGTGGTTGAAAATAGAAGGATACGCTGTCACAAAGCGGGAGGGCATGGTTCAGAGACATTTGTGCAGGGAGTACAAAATTCCTGTAACCCTGTATTTATTGACATAGGTTTGCGGCTCGGTGCAGACCGGTTTTATGATGGCTTTTATAAAATTGGACTTATGGATAAAACGGGAGTTGACCTTCCGGGTGAGGCGGGGACAATCATGCACAAAAAGTCCAACATAGGTCCGGTGGAACTTGCCACAATGTCTTTTGGACAGTCGTTTCAGATTACCCCGATTCAGCTTGCGACGACGGTCAGTTCCATTATCAACGGAGGAAAAAGAGTTACTCCGCATTTTGCAGTCTGTGTGACGGACAGAGAAGGAAAAGAAGTGGAAAGATTTCAATATAAGACGAAACGAAATGGAATATCGGAGGGGACTTCGGAGAAAATGCGTACGATATTGGAAAGCGTAGTCGCCCAAGGTTCAGGAAAGAATGCATATATACCCGGATATAAGATTGGAGGAAAAACAGCTACGTCACAGACGCTGCCGAGAAGTGCGAATAAGTATATCTCTTCCTTTATCGGTTTTGCACCGGCAGATAATCCGAAAGTGGTTGCGCTGGTAGTTATCCACAATCCAAAAGGAATTTACTATGGAGGAACAATCGCCGCGCCGGTGGTGAAAGACATATTTTCCAATATTCTGCCTTATCTGGGAATTGAAAAAAACAGTAAACTAGAGTATACTAATGAGATGAAAAAACAAAAGAGATAAAGAGGTGCGATATGGAGTATAATATTGTGATACCGGTGCTTGTGGCATTCGGATTAAGTGTGTTGTTAGGACCGGTTGTTATACCGTTTTTAAGAAAACTGAAAATGGGGCAGACGGAACGTGTGGACGGAGTACAGTCACATTTGAAAAAAGCAGGTACACCTACAATGGGTGGAGTGATTATTTTAGTCAGTGTGGCAATTACATCTGTTTTTTATATCGGGGACTATCCGAAGATTATTCCGATTTTGTTTGTGACACTTGGATTTGGATTGATTGGATTTCTTGATGATTATCTGAAAGTTGTAATGAAACGTTCTGACGGACTTTTCCCGAAACAGAAAATGGCATTACAGATTCTCGTGACGGCTGTATTTGCCTACTACATGGTGAATTTTACCGATGTGTCTTTGGATATGGTTATTCCATTTACAAACGGTAAGACGTGGGATATCGGCTGGCTAGCCATTCCGCTTTTATTTATCGTTGTTATCGGAACGGTAAACGGGGTGAATTTTACAGACGGATTGGACGGTTTGGCGTCGAGCGTGACGGTGTTGGTTGCAACATTTTTTACGGTTGTTGCAATCGGTACAAAGAGTGGTATCGAACCGATTACGTGTGCGGTAGTCGGAGCGCTGCTTGGATTTCTTCTGTTTAACGTTTATCCGGCAAGTGTGTTCATGGGAGATACGGGTTCTCTCGCTTTAGGAGGGTTTGTTGCTTCCACGGCATATATGCTTCAAATGCCTATCTTTATTGTGATTGTGGGACTGATTTATCTGGTGGAAGTCCTTTCGGTCATGATACAGGTGACATATTTCAAGAAAACAGGCGGAAAACGTATTTTCAAAATGGCACCTATTCATCACCATTTTGAATTGTGCGGCTGGTCTGAGACAAGGGTTGTTGCAGTGTTTTCCATTATTACGGCAATTCTCTGTTTGATTGCACTTATTGCAATGTAGGGGGCAGGGAATTATGGATTTGAGAAACAAAAAAGTACTTGTTTTCGGTTCGGGCATAAGCGGTATCGGAGCAGCGAGATTATTGGAGCAGCAGGGAGCGGACGTTATTTTATATGACGGAAAAGAAACCCTTGATAAAGAGGAACTGAGAAAGAAAATCGGTGCAGGCAGTAAGGCACAGATTCTTTTGGGAACATTGAGAGATGAAGTTATTGAAACGTTAGACAGCGTTGTGATGAGTCCGGGAGTTCCTACGGATTTACCTATTGTAAATAAAATAAGAGAAAAGGGCATATGTATCTGGGGCGAGATTGAACTTGCCTACCGTGTCGGCGGGGGAGATGTTCTTGCGATTACGGGGACGAATGGGAAGACAACGACAACCGCCCTTCTCGGAGAGATAATGAAAGCGTGGAAAGACAGTGTGTACGTTGTGGGGAATATCGGCACACCATACACTTCCATAGCGGCCGAGACGAGGGAAGATTCGGTGATCGTGGCGGAAATCAGCAGTTTTCAACTGGAGACTGTTGATGCGTTCAGACCGAAGGTGAGCGCTATTTTAAATATTACGCCGGATCATTTGGACAGACATCACACAATGCGGGCGTATATAGAGGCGAAAGAAACGATTGCCAAAAATCAGACGGCTGAGGACGTATGCGTTTTAAACTATGAAGATGAGGAAACGAGAAAATTTGGTGAAAAGACAGAAGCGACAGTTCTATATTTCAGCAGCCGGCGTAAACTAGATAGAGGTGTTTATTTGGAAGACGGCACTATCATTTATGCAGAAAATGGAAACCGTACAACTATCTGTCATGTGGACGAATTAAAACTGTTGGGAGTACATAATTATGAGAATATTATGGCAGCAGTGGCAATGTCGCTTGCCTATCATGTTCCGGTGGACATTATCAGACAGAGCGTGAAAGCGTTCGGCGGAGTGGAACATCGAATCGAATATGTATGTGAAAAAAATGGCGTAGTCTATTACAACGATTCAAAGGGAACGAATCCCGATGCGGCAATAAAAGCTATTTCTGCGATGAAGAGACCGACATATCTGATTGGAGGCGGATACGACAAAAATGCGTCTTATGAGGAATGGATAGAAAGTTTTGACGGAAAGGTACAAAAACTTGTGCTGATTGGACAGACGAAAGAGAAGATAGAGGAGACGGCAAAGAGATGCGGTTTTACAGATACGATACTTGCGGAGACTTTGGAAGAGGCGGTGTCAATCTGTGCAGAACTGTCGAGAGAAGGAGAAGCAGTATTACTCTCACCTGCATGTGCAAGTTGGGGAATGTTTAAAAATTATGAAGAACGTGGAGATAAATTCAAAGAACTTGTAAATGATTTATAAGGAGTTGATTCACGGGTGTCCCGGAAGAGTAAAAAAGGAAGGTATGATTACAGCCTTCTGACAGCGGTATTTCTTCTTGTTGGAATTGGACTGGTTATCTTATATAGTACAAGTGCCTACAACGGAGAGGTGAAATTCCACGATTCATTTTATTACTTAAAGAAACAGGCTTTTGCAACAATATTAGGTATTATTTTAATGTTTGCAATGGCAAATATAGATTATCACATATGGCAGCATTTTGCAGTATTTGCTTATATTGTGGCGTTGATTTTATCGACGGCAGTGCTGTTTATCGGTGATGAATATAACGGTTCTAAAAGATGGTTATCTTTGGGGCCGTTTTCTTTTCAGCCGTCGGAGTATGCGAAAGTAGCGTTGATTCTATTTCTGTCCTATATCGTAATGAAAAATGTAAAGAAAATTGATAAAGTGAGGACGTTGATAAAGATTATTGGAAGTATTCTTCCGATAGTGGCGTTGGTTGGTTCTAATAATTTAAGTACTGCAGTAATTATACTGGGTATTGCGATTATTTTGATTTTTGTTTCCAGTCCGAAATATACACAGTTTATTACGATGGGGATTTTGGCGGTAGGTTTTCTTGGAATATTTTTGGCGCTGGAAAGTTATCGGTTAGAAAGGCTTGCGATTTGGCGGAACCCGGAAAAGTACGAGAAGGGGTACCAGACTCTACAGGGGCTGTATGCCATCGGTTCGGGAGGGCTTTTTGGCAGGGGGCTTGGATCAAGCATTCAGAAACTGGGATTTGTTCCGGAGGCGCAAAATGATATGATTTTTTCCATTATTTGTGAGGAACTGGGACTTTTTGGGGCAATTTTTATTATTGTACTGTTTATGATATTGATATGGCGCTTTTTTGTTATCGCAACACATGCGAAAGATTTATTTGGGGCGCTGATTGCCACCGGCGCAATGGGGCATATTATGATTCAGGTTATTCTGAATATTGCCGTTGTAACCAATTCCATACCAAATACGGGAATTACTTTGCCCTTTATCAGTTATGGGGGAACTTCAGTTATGTTTCTTTTACTGGAAATGGGGCTTGTACTAAGTGTATCTAATCTGATAGAATAGAAGAGATACAGGAGGAGTATAATGAAAAAACAGAAGAAAACAAGTCATACGCTGTATGCGTTTACCGTATTAATATTGGGGATTTTAATTATTGTTATGTCGGTTTTACTTCTTTTTCATGTGCATACAATAGAAGTAACCGGAAACAAATATATAAATAGCAGTGAAATTGGTGAGAGCATACAAAAAAGCAGCAAAACGAAAAATTCTTTATACCTTTTAGGGAAAAATCTGATGGGGAAAATAGACTATCCAAAAGCGGTTGTCTCTGCCAAAATAAGACTGAAAACTCCGTGGAGTATCAGAGTGGAAGTCAAAGAAAAGGAGATTACGGCGTATGCGGTCATTGATGACGAGTATGTCTATTTCGATGAAGAAGGAACCGTATTGTCAAAATCAGTTGTGCTTATGGAAGGAATCCCCTGTATAGAAGGAATTTCCGCAAATGCTGAACTTTACAAAAAACTTCTGGTGAAAGAGGAGAGGCTTTTTAGAAATATTGATACAATGCTAAAGGCGTTGGACGAATGGAAAATTAAGCCGGATCGGATTGTGAGTGAAGGGGCGGATTTAACTATTTACATAGAAAAAGTCTGTGTCACCTTGGGAAGTGGAAGTATGGAAGAAAAAATAAGTCAATTGCCACCTATTCTGACAAAATTGGAAGGAAAAACAGGGACGCTGGACTTAAGGCATTACGGTGAAGCGACGGAAATGATAACTTTTAAAGAGGGAGAATTACCAAAAAAGGAATAAGAAAAGACTGATAAGAAATAAAATGTACAAAAAATAAGAAAATAGGAAAAATTCTATTGATTATTTGACGAAAAGTAGATATTATATACCTATATGGTTGAAACTGCCAACTTGCAGGGAAGTATAAGGCGAATAAGGAACACAAAGGAGGAGAAACTCTTGTTAGAAATTAAAACAAATGAATCAGACGCAGCAGCAAAAATAATTGTAGTTGGTGTAGGCGGTGGCGGTAATAATGCTGTAAACCGAATGATAGATGAACAGATCGCTGGAGTAGAATTTATTGCAATTAATACAGATAAACAGGCATTGCAATTATGTAAAGCACCAACACTTATGCAGATAGGGGATAAACTTACTAAAGGACTTGGTGCAGGAGCAAAACCTGAAGTAGGAGAGAAAGCAGCAGAAGAAAGTGCAGAAGAAATTGCTTCAGCACTCAAAGGAGCAGACATGGTGTTTGTTACTTGCGGTATGGGAGGCGGTACAGGTACAGGTGCCACACCGGTTGTAGCACGTATCGCAAAAGAGCAGGGAGCATTGACAGTAGGTGTAGTTACAAAACCTTTCCGTTTTGAATCAAAAGCACGTATGAATAACGCTCTTGCCGGAATTGAAAAATTAAAAGAAAATGTTGACACACTCATCGTTATTCCAAACGATAAATTATTGGAGATTGTTGACAGAAGAACAACTATGCCGGAGGCATTGAAGAAAGCGGACGAAGTGTTACAGCAGGGTATTCAGGGTATTACAGACTTAATTAATGTACCTTCATTAATTAACCTTGACTTTGCAGATGTGCAGACAGTAATGGTTGATAAAGGTATCGCACATATCGGTATCGGTAAAGGAAAAGGCGAAGAGAAAGCGCTTGATGCTGTTAAAGAGGCAGTTGCCAGTCCTCTTCTTGAAACGACTATTGCAGGGGCTTCACATGTTATTATCAATGTATCCGGAGATATTTCTCTTATGGACGCAAGTGATGCGGCAGAGTATGTTCAGGAATTGGCAGGAGAAGAAGCAAACATTATCTTCGGTGCTATGTACGATGATACTAAACAGGACGAGGCGACTATTACAGTTATCGCAACAGGACTTCACAATGTAGGTGGTGCTACTTCTAAATTAAAACAGAGATTAGAAGGACAGAAAGCAGCATTCCATCAGACAATTCAACCAAAAGAAGAGGTACAGTCACCGAAAGTTGACTTAGTTAAAAATGTTGCTCATACACAGTTCCAGAGTCAGACTGCAAACCATACAGGCAGCGCTAACAATGAACAGAGGACATATGGTGGAGCGACACCGACTCTTCAGACACCAAAAGTGCCAACAAGTACAGTAAAAGAACAGTCTATTAAAATTCCTGATTTCTTTAAGAGATAGGAAATGATAAAGGGAAAGAACTATCATGAAAGATTTGTGATAGTTCTTTTTTTATTGCTCTTTTGACTTGTTTTGTCGAAAAAAAATCAAGTCGGGTTTTCATTATACGACATTTTTCTCGCGGCCTGCAATTTATAATGAATATGTTGCCGGAGAGAAAGAAGGTGGGCGATGTACTATGAGTTATATGTAGATGTATTTTTTTTAGTCAATTTTATGATGGACTTTTTACTTCTTCTGATTGCAAGAAAGATATTAAAATGTTCTGCCACACATGGAAATATCTGTCTGGGAAGTTTGGTGGGAAGCCTGCTGACATGTTTTGTAGTTGTGCTTCCCGTAAGAAGTGCAATATTGAAATTAATGCTATTTCATATAGTTATTAATGTATTAATGATTTACATAGGCTTGCGGGTACATACTCTTCGGGAGATTGTTCGGGCATGGATAGCATTATATATCGGAGGATTTTTGTTGGGAGGAGTATTCACTTATTTTCAGCAGTATTTGAAGATGGGCAGTTTGTTTTTTGCCGTTGCGGTATTCAGTTACTGGATTGTGCAGGGAATATGGGCCTTCGTTGTATGTATGCAGAAGGTAAAACAAAATGAATGTAATGTTACATTATATCAGAATGGGGAGAAATGTACCCTCCATGCCTTGATTGATACGGGGAATAGTCTTTCAGATCCTTTGACAAAACAGCCGGTATGTATTGTGGAGTACGAGGCAGTGAAAACGTGGCTGAATGAAGATGAAGTGAAAAATTTAAGACGTATATTTTTCCATTCCATAGGAAAGGAGTGCGGAACGCTTCCCGTACTGGAATTGGAAAAAATGTGCATACATAATGAAAAAGAATGTTGGGTAATGAAACCGATTGTTGCAGTGTGCGAAAATAAAATTTCAGCAGATGAAGAATACGGAATGATTTTAAATCCCGATATATTTTAGGAGGAAAAAAGAATGGTCATAAAAGTAGCAGTACCAAATCAATTTAAGTTAAAAGTAATATCAAATTTTCGGACGTTTTTGTTTCCGGAAAAGAGAGATATTCATTATATAGGAGGTTCGGACGTGCTTCCGGCACCTTTGGAAACAGAGGAGGAGACGGCAGTCATTGAAAAACTTGGGACAGAAACGGACGATGTGGCGAAAAAGACTTTGATAGAACATAATCTTCGATTAGTTGTTTACATAGCGAAGAAATTTGATAATACGGGAGTTGGAGTGGAAGATTTGATTTCCATAGGAACGATAGGGTTGATTAAAGCGATTAATACGTTTAATCCGATGAAAAATATTAAATTAGCTACATATGCGTCCAGATGTATTGAAAATGAAATTTTAATGTATCTGAGAAGAAATAATAAAACGAGATTAGAAGTGTCAATTGATGAGCCGTTAAATGTGGACTGGGACGGAAATGAATTGTTATTGTCAGATATTTTAGGGACAGAGGAAGACACGATTTACAGGGATTTGGAAACAGAAGTGGAGAGAAAATTGCTGATGAAGGCAATAAACCGATTATCCAACCGTGAGAAGACTATTGTGCAGATGAGATTTGGAATCGGAACGAAAGACGGTGAGGAGAAAACGCAGAAAGAGGTTGCAGATATATTGGGGATTTCCCAATCATATATCTCCAGACTGGAGAAAAAAATTATGCAGCGGTTAAAACGAGAAATTGTGAGATATGAATAAATAAAAATATTAAATATTGAAAAAGTAATATCTATTTCAAATAAAAAGTGCTACAATAAGAAGAAAAGGGGTTGAGATTATGAAACTGACATTTATCGGAGCAGCACACGAAGTGACGGGAAGTTGCCATTTGTTGGAGGCTTGTAACAAAACTATCCTGATCGATTGTGGTATGGAACAGGGACCGGATTTATATGAAAATCAGGAATTGCCGATTGTGCCGGGTGATATTGATTGTGTTCTGCTGACACATGCTCACATAGACCATTCGGGACTCATACCGATGCTTTGTAAGCAGGGGTTTAAAGGACAGATAGTTACGACGTTCGCCACATCGGATTTGTGCAACATTATGCTGCGTGACAGTGCGCACATTCAGGAATTTGAAGCAGAGTGGAGAAACCGTAAGGCCAGACGTGCCGGCGCGGCTTTATATGAACCTCTCTATGAAATGCAGGACGCATTAGACGCGATAGAACTTTTGGCGCCGTGTGATTATGACCAGAAAATAGAACTTTATGACGGTATATCTGTTCGTTTTACGGATATAGGACATCTGCTCGGTTCGGCCTGTGTGGAAATTTGGATTAGAGAAGAAGGGGTGGAGAAGAAAATTGTATTTTCCGGAGATGTGGGAAATATACATCAACCGATTATTAAAGACCCTACACAAGTAAAAGAAGCGGATTATGTTGTGATTGAATCTACATATGGAAACAGACTTCACGGTGATGAGACACCGGATTATATCGGAGAATTTACCCGTATATTAAACGAGACATTTGCAAGGGGAGGAAACGTTGTCATTCCGTCTTTTGCAGTGGGACGAACACAGGAACTTCTCTATTTTATCAGAGAGATAAAAGAGAAAAATCTGGTGACGGCATTTCCGAATTTTGAGGTGTATGTGGATAGCCCTCTCGCCATAGAGGCGACAAATGTATTTACTAAAAATACAAAAGGCTGTTTTGATGAAGATGCAATGAAACTGGTGGCGGAAGGAATCAACCCACTTGTTTTCCCGGGGTTGAAATTATCTACAACAAGCGATGATTCAAAAGCCATTAACTTTGATGAACGTCCGAAAGTAATTATTTCGGCATCAGGTATGTGTGAGGCGGGACGTATCAGGCATCATTTGAAACATAATCTGTGGAGACCGGAATGTACGATTTTATTTGTGGGCTATCAGGCTGTGGGAACTCTCGGAAGAAAATTGATTGAGGGAGCGCCTCTTGTAAAACTTTTTGGTGAGGAAATTGAAGTGAGCGCTCATATTGAAACGTTAAAGGGCATTAGCGGTCATGCGGATATGAGAGGGCTTTTAAACTGGCTTTCGGGATTTGAGACGGATATTCAGCATGTGTTCGTTGTACATGGGGAAGATGCGGTAACGGACGAATTTGCCAATACAATCACGGAGAAATTTGGTTATCCGGCATTTGCACCGTACTCAGGAGGCAGTGTAGATTTGGCTGCAAATGTTATCCTGAGTGAAGGTGTTAAAGTACGCAAGAAAGCGGAAGAGAAACCTTCTGCAATCCGTGCAATGACGGTATTTAACAGAGTTGTCATGGCAGGTAAACGACTGATGAGCGTTATTATGAAGAATGAAGGACTTGCCAATAAAGATTTGGCTAAGTTTGAAAGTCAGATTCAAAATCTTGCTGACAAGTGGGACAGATAGTTGTCAAGGGCTAAAAGTTTACTATAATTTTATAAAGAATGAATATAAGGAGCCATTTTGTAAATCCTTTTCTTATAAAGAAAATGAGGAGGTAACAAAATGGCTCTTAATAAAGTGGAAATATGCGGTGTAAATACGGCAAAACTTCCGCTTCTGAAAGAAGAAGAAAAAGAGGCGTTGTTTGTTCGGATAAAGGCGGGAGATGAAGAGGCAAAAGAGGAATATATTAAAGGTAATCTGCGGCTTGTATTAAGTGTGATCAAGAGATTTTCCAACAGTAATGAAAATCCTGACGATTTATTTCAGATTGGGTGTATTGGTTTGATTAAGGCAATCAATAACTTTAATACAGAGTTAAATGTAAAGTTTTCAACATATGCAGTGCCTATGATTATCGGGGAAATACGAAGATATATGAGAGATAATAATTCCATTAGGGTGAGCCGCTCGCTCAGGGATACGGCATATAAGGCGATATATGCAAAAGAGGGATACATGAAAACGCATTTAAAAGAGCCGACCATACAGGAGATTGCAAGCGAGATAGGAATTTCCAAAGAAGAAATTGTACAGGCATTAGATGCCATACAAATGCCGATGAGTCTGCACGAACCGATATATAACGATGGCGGAGACACCCTGTATGTGATGGATCAGATTAGTGATAAAAAGAATAAGGAAGAAAACTGGGTAGAAGAACTATCTTTGGCGGAGGCTATGGAACGTTTGGGAGAGCGGGAGAGAAAGATTATTCAAATGCGCTTTTTCGAGGGAAAAACTCAAATGGAGATAGCAAAAGAAATTCACATTTCTCAGGCGCAGGTAAGCAGGCTTGAGAAAAATGCTCTTGAATTTATGAAACAATATCTGGTGAATTAGAAGAAATGAAAAAGATGAAAAGTAAATTTTCATCTTTTTTGTGCAGTTTTTATGGTTGAATTTTAATGGAAACCATAATATTATAGTGGGTATAAAGGAGTGACACAATGTATAAAGTATGTATATTTGATTTAGACGGAACGCTGACAGATACATTGGAATCCATTACATATTCAGTGAATAAGACGTTAGATGAACTGGGATTTGCCAATATTACAATGGAGCAGTGCAGACAGTTTGTGGGTGACGGCGCAAGAGTGCTTATGGAACGTACGCTTCGGGCTGTTGGCGATGTTGAGTTGGAGAAAATTGAACGTGCAATGGAAATATATGGACGTATATTTGGAGAAAATTGTACATATCATGTAACTGCATATGAAGGGATTACGGATATGCTGGACCAATTGAAAGGACGTGGAATAAAGACGGCGGTTCTTTCTAATAAACCTCATCAGCAAAGTGTTGATGTGGTGGCGGAGATACTGGGAAAAGAAAGATTTTCCTGTGTGAACGGTCAGAGAGAAGGCGTGGAGAAAAAGCCGGATCCGGCAGGGGTATTTGAGATAATGCAATTTCTCGGTGCAACAAAAGAGGAATGTCTTTACATAGGAGATTCGGAAGTGGATATGGAAACGGCAAAACGAGCGGGACTTGTATCGGTCGGAGTATCTTGGGGATTTCGCGGCAGAGACATTTTACAGAACGCAGGAGCAGACTATATTATTGATAAACCATGTGAATTGTTAAAACTGGTATAATGAGAGAAGTGTTAAGGAGGACAAGAAAAATGTATGAATATGATGAAGAATGTTTACAGGTATTTTTAAAGAAGCAGGGACAGTTGTTTGATGAGCCGGTTGCGGAAACACTGGAGGAAGCGGAAGCGTTTCTTGAAGATTGTATGGCAGCGGTTGTAGATTCTATTGAGGAAGTCAGAGAGTATTTCGATGAAAGTGGTGCAGATGTAGACGGAATGTCGGAAGAAGAATTGGAAGATGCGTCAGAAGTATTTGCATTGCCGGACGGAAGATATTTAGTAGTGGAAGCGTAATGAGGGGCGGTCGAAAGACTGCTCTTTTTTTATGGAGAATTATTGTTTTTTTCTTTTTAGGCTTTGGTGTTCTCATAGGGAATTGCATAAGTAATTGTGCATGATAAGTTTTTAGTTATTCTCTAAACTGGAATTTTGCCAATCCATATGAATAATATTTTTCACATGGATTGGCAAAATTGCCTTGAAAATAGGGTTATAATTATGAGTTCCTATTTTTCAATTTGCTGATAAGTGTCGTTATACCAACTGTAATAAAAGAAATTAAACCACTAAACACGCATAAAAATCCAATTGGGATAAGAAAGAAATTCTCATGCAGTATTCCTTGTCCATCAATATATTCTACAGACATTCCCTTCACAAGAAGCAGTACGATTCCGATTAAAATCAAGAAACTACCTATAATCGAACACACCATATTATACCTGGCTCTTCTTGTTTCACTTCCATCTTTGATTACTTTTTCTGTCATGTTGTTCATTTCGTTTTCTCCTTTAATCAAATAATCCAGAGATATTTGAAATACATCAGACATCAAAATAAGCATTCCTATATCTGGAAGATTTTTGTTATTCTCCCAGTTTGAAACGGCTTGTCTACTCACATTCAGTTTCATAGCAAATTGTTCTTGTGTCAATTTTTCTTTTTGACGAATACTTTTAATTTGTTCTCCAAAATCCATGTATTTCACCTCCATATTTTCAGTCTATAATTCAACCAAGGTTTTTTCAAGAAAGTGACTCTTGCATATCAAAAATGCGGACGCAAGAACCTCTTGCATTACTATATTTAGGCTAATATTCCCTTCTCCAACATTTAAATTTTCCGTTTTATCTATTTCTTTTTTAACACCAAATTAGGGTGCATTGCCATTTTACCTTTACAACTTGAAATTTAGTTCTACAAGCTGGGATTTATCTTTCTTTTTTCTTATCCTGTCCTAATGCAATAAATCCAGCGGTAACAGCAAGGGCAAACATAATATCATGTTCTCCTAATGGGTCTGTTACTATGGAATAAATCAAAAACATCGTACAAATCAGTAATACTGCCAATATAACCCCGCGAACAATTTTTCTTTTTTCCATTGTATAACGCTCCTTTACAACTCTAAATTTATCTAGTTCTTCATACCCCATATTATACCAGTTCCATATATACACTACAATAAAATAATACTATTCAAACACGCTTTTATCTGCTACAATCAATCTATAGAATTCCTCTGTAAATGGAGGAAATTAGATGAAGAAACAACTAAAAAATCTTACCATCAAAGATAATTTTATGTTTGCAGCAGTGATGTTAGATGAGGAAAATTGCAAAGGCTTTTTAGAAAGAGCATTACAGATGAAAATTGACCGCGTGGAAGTCAGTGCGGAGAAAAATATCGTATATCACCCGGAGTATAAAGGTGTGCGGTTAGACGTATATGCAAAGGACGAAAACAATACCCGCTATAATGTGGAAATGCAGGTATCAACCCAAAGTTCATTAGGCTTGAGAAGCAGATATTATCAAAGCCAAATGGATATGGAAATGTTATTATCCGGTTCGGAATACGAAGAACTTCCAAAAAGTTATGTGATTTTTATCTGTGATTTTGACCCGTTTGGTGAAAGAAAATACAAATATACTTTTGAAATGGAATGTAAAGAAACAGCAAACGCCAAATTACAGGACAAAAGAAAGATTGTATTTTTAAGTACAAAAGGTAAAAATGCAGAAGAAGTGCCGGAGGAACTTGTCCGTTTTCTAGAGTTTGTAAAAGCAGACATAAAGGAAAGCCAAAATGATTTTCAAGATGAATATGTAAAGCAGTTGCAGAAGTTTGTAGAACATATCAAAAAAGATAGGGAAATGGAGGAACGCTTTATGCTTTTTGAAGAATTATTGAAAGAAGAAAGAAAATCAGGAAGAGAAGAAGGACGACAAGAGGGACGAGAAGGAATGGCTGAAGCCATAATTGTATTTCTGTCAAAATACGGAGAAGTTCCCGATACTCTTTCAGAAAAAATTAATGAAGAAAAAGATATGGAAGTATTAAAACAGTGGATAAAACTGTCTGTTGAAGTTGAATCAATAGAGGAATTTATTTCTAAAATATCTTAAGTTATTTCTAGGTAAATCAAATCTATAGCCCGCAAAACTGAGAAGGATTGCGGGCATAAATAAACAAGTCGTGCCAATTCAGGCGAATATTCAAAAAGAATGCAGAGGAATTCTATAAAAGTTTGCGTTATTATTTATGATGTTGTAAGATGAAACTGAGGTGATATTATGAATGAACGAGAAGGGATAATTCGTTTATGGTTTGATATGTGGTTATGTCAAAAAGATTTAGGAATTGATGAAATTTTTACGGAAGATGTTACTTATATTGAAAGTTGGGGACCTAAATACACAAATCGTTCCACAGTAAAACATTGGTTTGAAGAATGGAATACACGTGGAAAAGTCTATGAATGGGATATAAAACAATATTTTCATAAGGACAGTCAAACGGTTGTGGAATGGTACTTTAGAAATAAAATGAGTAATGGAGAGATAGAAGAATTTGATGGTGTTTCACTTGTTGAATGGACAGAAGAAAATAAAATTTGTTTTTTAAAGGAATTTGGTTGTAATCTGAATTTCTACAATCCTTATGAGAATGGGGATAAACCGCAGTTTACCAACAAAAAAACAAATTGGTTTTAGAGGGGGAACGAATATGTGATAGAATTGAAATGATTAAACAAGGAACAAATCCATATTTTGTAAAAGAATTGGAAACAGGATATGTTGTTATTGGTGATAATCAGCATTTCAAAGGATATACGTTGTTTTTATGTAAGGAACACAAAACAGAATTATTTCAATTGGAATATAATCAGAAATAAATTAATAAAGGTGACAATAAAAACTAAAAACCAAAAGCCGCAGTTTATTTGACTACGGCTTTTTCCAACGCTTTCTCAATGGCAGAAACAATCATTTGGGAAGTATACGGATTATCTTCGGGGTAAGTAAGGTTTTTAGTTGACTGTGATTCGCAGACCTGCTCGGCAATATTTTCGATTGTCGGCTGTAGCAGCGGATACATTGTCGTAACGGATTCGCTCAGGTTGACACAACGTATAGAGGTAATTTTCGACTGGTCTACCGTAACCTCTATTTCTAAATCCGTGTTATTTAGACTTACCGTAGATGTATAAATTCCGGGCGCGTACTCTTTTGTAGTGTCCAATGCTTTTTTATTTTTCGGGAAGAACATAAACACTAAAAGTAAAATAAAAAGAATTCCCAAAATGACAAAAATGGCAGTGTAAATGATTTCTTTCATATGCAGAACAACAATCTTTGTTTTTGAACTCATGAAGTCCCTCCTCATCTATATATATTAGAAAATGTATCATTTACTTTGTATAATATATGAATGGAAGAAAAAAATATTCATGTCATTGCGTGACAAATAGAAAATGTTCTTGTAGAATAGAAAAAGATAAAAAGAAAACGAGGTGGCGAAATGTACATTATTGTAGGGCTTGGAAATCCAACTTCCCAATATGAAGGAACACGTCATAATGTGGGATTTGATGTCATAGATGCAATTGCAGATAAATATAATATAACAATGGATATAAGAAAACACAGGGCTTTTTGCGGGAAAGGTATTATTGCGGGACAGAAAGTTATTTTAGCAAAACCGCAGACATACATGAATCTAAGCGGAGAGAGTGTGAGAAGTCTTGTAGATTATTTTAAGATTGATGAAGAACAGGAATTAATCGTAATTTATGATGATATAAGTCTTGATGTGGGACAACTCCGCATTCGCAAAAAAGGAAGTGCGGGAGGACATAATGGAATTAAAAATATCATTGCCCACTTGGGGCATTCTGTATTTCCGAGAATTAAAGTGGGAGTAGGTGAAAAACCGAAACAGTATGATTTGGCAGGCTATGTTTTGGGACATTTTTCCAAAGCGGAAAGAGAAGTCATGGAGGACGGCTATCAGAATGCGGTTAAGGCGATAGAGTTAATGGTTAATGATGAGATTGAAACGGCTATGAATGAGTTTAACAAGAAAACAAAATAGAAGAAGGAGGATATATGCAGGCTTTTGTAGAACCGCTTAAGGAACTGGCGGAGTTTGAAGAAATACAGAAAGAAAAGAAAAAACAAAAGGGAATGATACAGATTGCCGGTTGTGTCAATTCTCAAAAAACACATTTGATGTATGCTCTTGGCGATGATTCAACATATCGAATCATCGCTGTTTCAAGTGAAGCAAAAGCGAAACAGATTTACGAAGAATACAAGTTTTTAGACGAAAAAGTATACTATTATCCGCCGAAAGACCTTTTATTTTATCAGGCGGATTTGCGTGGAAAGGCGTTGGTAAAACAGAGGTTGGAAGTGATACAGGCGGTTTTGACAGAGGAAAAGGTGACTGTTATTACTGAGTTTGACGGATTTATGGATTCACTGTTACCGCTCCCAAAAATTCAAGAAAGAATTTTTACTCTGAAAGTCGGGGATACGGTAGATTTTGATTCGTTAAAAGAAAAAGTGGCAGCGCTTGGATATGACAGAGAGGTACAGATTGACGGCATGGGGCAGTTTGCCGTGCGTGGGGGGATTATTGATATTTACCCTTTGACGGAAGAAGTTCCGATTCGTATTGAATTTTGGGACGATGAGATTGACTCCATTCGTACATTTGATGTGGAGAGTCAGCGTTCCATAGAGAATCTTGAGGAGATTGTCATTTATCCGGCGACGGATTTTCCGGAAGAAGAGGGAAAAAGAGTTTCTTTTTTGGAATATTTTCCTGTAGAAGAAACGATGGTATTTTTAGATGAACCGGCAAGACTGATGGAAAAAGGAATGGGCGTGGAAGAAGAATATTTGGAAGCCCAGAAAAATCGTATGGAGGCAGGGTGTGAGATTTCAGACGTCAGAATACCGCTTTATCGGACAAAGCAGGTTATAGATAAGATGAATGAGTACTACTGTATAGGGTTTTCAGCGCTGGAAATACGGACGAGGGAGTTTAAGACAAATAATCTGTACAGTCTTCACACAAAGAGCGTCAATCCTTATAACAACAGTTTTGAGATGCTCACAAGAGACTTGAAACGGTTGAAACGAAACGGTTATCGGGTAATTCTTCTCTCGGGTTCAAGAACGAGGGCGAGACGTCTTGCGGAGGATTTACGAGATTATAATCTGAGTAGTTTTTATAGTGAGGAAAAAGACCGTCTTGTGCAGGAGGGAGAAATTTTAGTTTCTTTTGGTCATGTGGCCGAAGGATATGAGTATCCGATGTTGAAATTTACGGTGATTTCAGAGACGGACATTTTCGGAAAAGGAAAGAAAAAGCGTAAGCGAAAAGTTTATGAAGGGCAGAAGATACAAAGTTTCTCTGAACTGAAAATAGGAGATTATGTTGTCCATGAAAATCACGGTCTGGGGATATATCAGGGAATTGAAAAGATTGATGTGGATAAGACATCAAAAGACTATATGAAAATTTCCTATGCAGGGGGCGGAAATCTCTATATTCCTGCAACGCAGTTGGATTTGATTCAGAAATATGCAAGTGCAGATGCGAAGAAACCGAAGTTGAACCGTCTTGGCACGCAGGAGTGGACAAAGACGAAAACAAAAGTCAGAGGAGCAGTCAGGGAGATTGCGAAAGACCTTGTGGAATTATATGCGGCAAGACAGAGAGAGGAAGGTTTCGTGTACGGACCGGATACGGTTTGGCAGAAAGAATTTGAAGAAATGTTTCCGTTTGAGGAGACGGAGGATCAGATGTTAGCCATAGAGGCGACAAAGCGGGATATGGAAAGTAATAAAATCATGGATCGCCTGATCTGTGGGGACGTTGGCTACGGAAAAACGGAAGTGGCTATCCGGGCGGCATTTAAAGCGGTACAGGAAAATAAACAGGTCGTGTACTTGGTTCCTACAACGATTTTGGCTCAGCAGCATTACAATACGTTTGTACAGAGAATGAAAGAATTTCCCGTAAGAGTTGATTTAATGTGCCGTTTCCGTACACCGGCACAACAGAAAAAGACAATAGAGGATACGAAAAAAGGGTTAGTTGATATTATTGTAGGAACGCACAGAGTGTTGAGTGATGATCTGAAGTTTAAAGATTTGGGGCTTTTGATTATTGATGAGGAACAGCGTTTTGGTGTACAGCACAAAGAAAAGATTAAAAAGTTAAAGGAAAATATAGACGTATTGACACTGACGGCAACACCGATTCCAAGAACACTCCACATGAGTTTAATTGGCATCAGGGATATGAGCGTTCTGGAAGAAGCGCCGATGGACAGAATCCCTATTCAGACGTATGTCATGGAATACAACGATGAAATGGTGCGTGAAGCGATTCAGAGAGAACTGTCAAGACAGGGACAGGTTTATTATGTTTACAATAAAGTAAAAGACATTGAAGAGATTACGGACAGGATTCAAAGTCTTGTTCCGGAGGCGGCAGTGACTTATGCTCACGGGCAGATGAGTGAACATCAGTTGGAGAAAATTATGTATGATTTTATCAACGGTGAGATAGACGTTCTTGTGTCCACTACAATTATTGAGACGGGGCTTGACATTTCAAATGCAAATACAATGATTATTCACGAGGCGGATAAACTGGGACTTTCCCAACTGTATCAACTGCGTGGAAGGGTAGGACGTTCCAATCGAATGGCGTATGCGTTTATGCTGTATAAGCGAGACAAGTTATTGAAAGAAGTGGCAGAAAAGAGGCTTTCCGCAATCAGGGAATTTACTGATTTGGGATCGGGATTTAAAATTGCCATGCGTGATTTGGAAATCCGCGGTGCCGGTAATCTTCTTGGAGCGGAGCAGCATGGCCATATGGAGGCGGTTGGATATGATTTGTACTGTAAAATGTTAAATGAGGCAGTAAAACATTTGAAAGGAGAAATGGAAGAAGAGACTTACACGACGACGGTAGACTTAAATGTAGATGCCTATATTCCGTCTTCGTATATACCAAATGAGTATCAGAAACTGGATATTTACAAGAGAATCGCCAGTATTGAAAATGAGGAAGAAATGGACGATATGGTGGAAGAACTGATTGACCGTTTCGGAGATATTCCGAAAAAGGTGCAGCAGTTACTTCATATTGCTTCCGTGAAAGCGCTTGCCCACAGTGCGTATATTATTTCTATTGAACAAAAAGGTGAGCAATATAAATTCACCATGTATGAAAAAGCAAAAGTGTGTGCGGAGCGCATTCCGGTTCTTCTGCAGAAATATAAAGGAGATTTGACTTTTAAAATCGAGACAAATCCATACTTTATTTATCAGAAAAAGGGAAAGAACAAAAGAGAGAAAGATGAAAATATACTTGAATGTGTAAAAAGTGTGATAAGTGGGATAAAGGGATTGATAGAATAAGAAAAAAACGATATAATAATGAGGTTAGTAAAACTAAGGAGGACGTTATGGGTAATACAAGAAAGAAGATGGTTGCGTTGATGACAGTGGTCGCTATGTCTGCAACAGCAATTACAGGGTGCGGAAAAATAAATAACGAGGCGACATTAATGACGGTTGGCAAAGATAAGGTATCTATGGGAGTTGCAAACTTCTTTGCCAGATATCAGCAGGCGATGGCTGAGGCGCAATATGGCACATATATGGGCGATGATATGTGGGAATCAGAGATGGCGGAATCTGAAACAATGGAAGATACAATGAAGAAAAGAATTTTAGAGACGCTGAAAACTTTGTATGTACTGGAAGACCATATGAAAGATTACAAAGTGGAATTGACTGCTGAAGAGAAACAGAAGATTGATAAGACTGCGGAAGAATTTCTGAAAGCAAATAAAGACGCTGCGAAAGAAGTGGTTTCAGCAGATAAAGAGACGGTAAGCAGAGTGTTGGAACTTCTTACAATTCAGGACAAGATGAGAGAAGCGATGACGGCAGATGTTGATAAGAACGTAAGCGACGAAGAAGCAGCTCAAAAGAGTATGCAGTATGTATTTTTCACATTTACAAAGACGGAAGAAAATGGAACTTCTTCTACAATAAGCGATGATGAGAAAAAGACATTGAAAGAAAAAGCAACAAAATTCCAGGAAGGTGCAAAAACACAGGCAGATTTTGCGGCATATGCAAAAGAAAGCGGATATGAAGCGGTAACAAAAACATTTGACGCAGACGATGTTGATCCTTCAGAAGTTTTGATTAAAGAAGTTGACAAATTAAAAGCGGGAGAGATGACAGGCGTAGTTGAAGCGCCATCGGGATACTATGTTGCAAAAGTGACGAGCGTGTTGGACAGAAAAGCGACAGATGAAAAAAAACAGACAATTATTGCGGAACGTGAAAATAAGAAATACGAAGAATTAGTGGACAAATTCCTGAAAGATACGAAAATTGATGTAGACAACAAAGAGTGGAAGAAAATCAGTTTCTCTAAACAGAGAGTAACTTTAAAGACGGTTGAACAGCAGGAATCCACAGAACAGAAATAAGAGATAAAATAATGGGGCGGGATTTTAATCCCGCCCTAACTATTTAGTTCATCAAAGAGAGAAGTAAGTCGTTTACTAATTTTCCGTCGGCTTTCCCTTTCACTTTAGGCATTAACTCTTTCATAATCCGTCCTTTGTCTTTCGGTGTAGGAGCGTCGATGCCAAGTTCTGCGAGAGTGGCGTCGATAACGGATTTGATTTCCTCTTCACCCATCATCTTTGGTGCGTACTGCTCTAAAACGGCGAGACGTTTTTTACATTCATCAACAATTTCCGTGCGGTCGGCTGGTGTCATTTCTAAAGTTTCCTTTGTCTGTTTGATTTCTTTCATGATAACCTGTGTCTCTTCCTCGGCTGAGAGGTCGGCACGTTTTTCAATAGCTTTGTTTTTTAATGCGGATAAAAGCATGGATAAAGTCTCTTTTGTTTCTTTGTCCCCTGCTTTCATGGCAGTTACCATTGCACTTCTCACTTCGTCTATTTTACTCATTTTTCTACCTCCTTAAAATCATATACTTTCATTATAAAAGATGACCGGTTAAAGTCAATGTTTGTTTTTGTATTTCAAAATGAATAAAAATTTTCCATTTACAGATACTATTTCCAAATCGGAAAAGAATAATGGAGGAAAAGAAGATGAAAGCAACAGGGATTGTAAGAAGAATAGATGATTTGGGCAGAGTTGTTATTCCAAAAGAAATACGAAGAACATTAAGAATAAGAGAGGGCGATCCTCTGGAAATTTTTACGGACAGAAACGGTGAGGTTATTTTGAAAAAATATTCTCCAATCGGAGAATTGCACAGTGTTTCGTGCGAGTATGCGGATAGTTTGTCGGCGGCGACAGGGTATACGGTCTGTATTGCGGATACGGAGCAGATAGTTGCGGTTTCGGGAAGTGGGAAAAAATCTCTTTTAGAAAAAGGAATAACTCATGAATTAAGAAAAGTGATGGAAATGAGAAAATCTTTTGTGGCGGAGTGCGGAAGCAAAAACTATGTGAAAATTGTTGATGGAGAAATGCGTGAGTATACTTCTCAGGCGGTCAGTCCCGTCATATGTGGTGGGGACGTGATTGGAGCGGTTATTTTGCTTGACAAAAATGACGGTAAAAAATTTGGTGACTTAGAGAGGATACTGGCGCAGACAGGGGCCGGATTTTTAGGAAAACAAATGGAGCAGTAAAGGTATAAAACTCCTCGGACAATCATACATTGTGTTAGAACAGAGGTGAAGGAGGAGTTTTTGTGGGGAAGAAAGAGAAAAAAGAATCAAAAGGGATATGGCTGTTAAAGGCGTTGTTGGCAGGGTATGTGGTGACGGGGGTTCTGCTGATGATACTGGCACTTTTACTGTATAAAATAGATTTAGACGAGCAAAAAGTGACTATGGGAATTATTGCGACATATGTTATTTCCACTTTTACAGGCGGATTCATTATGGGAAAACTTGTCGAAGAACAGCGGTTCGTTTGGGGGCTTATTTTAGGCGTAATCTATTTTCTGCTGCTTTTTGCCGTTTCCTTTGCGGTCAATCATCAATTGCAGAGCAACGGAACAAATCTGATAACGACACTTTTACTCTGTGCGGGAGGCGGAATGCTTGGCGGAATGGTTTCATAACCCTTCGTTTACAAACAGGTTTTCGTTCGGGGTATGATAATTATTCAGCCGTGCAAACTCGAATTGACGGCTGAATAGTTGCAAAAAAGACTTTAAAAACGGAATGTACTGTGTTATAATGAAACAAGTTAATGTATAATCAAGGAGGAATTGATATGAAACACATCAAAACATTAAATGCACAGACATTAAATAATACAGTGAAAAAAGGTGGCTGTGGAGAATGTCAGACATCTTGCCAGTCAGCATGTAAGACATCATGCACAGTAGGAAATCAGACTTGCGAACAGAAGAAATAATAGCGATTGCATAGTCAGAACTGGGCAGCGGCTTCGGTCGCTGTTTTTTCTTGTTAAGGCAGAAAATGTTTACATAAGGAAAGGAGAAAAATTGTGATTCATCAGTACAAGAATAACGGGTACGATATTGTCTTAGATGTCAACAGCGGCTCTGTTCATGTGGTGGACGATATGTGTTACGATATTATCGACTATTTGAATAAACTAGGCGTGGAAGATAATATGGAATTGCTTGAGCAGAATGAAACGCTGGAGAAGATGGAAACGGACTTGGGAGAGACATATCCGGTGGAAGAGATTGCTGAGGCATTTGAAGATATTAAAGAACTTGTAAAAGCAGGACAATTATTCACAAAGGACGTTTACGAAGAATATATAGGAGAAGTGAAGAAAAGAAAGACAGTTGTAAAGGCGCTTTGCATTCACATTGCTCATGACTGTAACCTGGCCTGCAAATATTGTTTTGCGGAAGAAGGAGAATATCACGGACGAAGGGCGTTAATGTCATACGAAGTAGGGAAGAAAGCATTAGATTTTCTTATTGCAAATTCGGGTAACAGAAGAAATTTGGAAGTGGATTTCTTTGGCGGAGAACCATTAATGAATTGGCAGGTTGTAAAAGATTTAGTTGCCTACGGAAGAGAGCAGGAGAAAATACATAACAAAAACTTCAGATTCACTTTGACAACAAACGGTGTGCTTTTAAATGATGAAGTACAGGAATTTGTTAATAAAGAAATGGATAACGTGGTGTTAAGTCTGGACGGAAGAAAGGAAGTCAACGATAAGATGCGTCCTTTCAGAAATGGAAAAGGAAGTTACGATTTGATCGTTCCAAAATTCCAGAAACTTGCAGATAGCCGTAACCAGCAGAAATATTATATCAGAGGAACATTTACGAGAGATAATCTTGATTTTTCAAAAGACGTTTTGCATTTTGCGGATTTAGGATTTGAACAGATTTCCATTGAGCCGGTAGTGGGAGAAGAGAGTGATTTCTATTCGATTAGAGAAAAGGATCTTCCACAGATTTTTGAAGAGTATGATGCACTGGCAAAAGAAATGGTTAAACGTGAAAAAGAAGGAAAAGGATTTGCATTCTTCCACTTTATGCTTGATTTGGACGGAGGTCCTTGTGTTGCGAAACGTTTATCAGGTTGTGGTTCGGGAACGGAATATTTAGCTGTTACTCCGTGGGGAGATTTATATCCGTGTCATCAGTTTGTAGGTGAAGAAGATTTCCTTATGGGAAATGTCGATGAGGGAATTACGAAACCTGAAATTGCGGACGAATTCAGAGGCTGCAGTGTATATTCAAAAGAGAAATGTAAAAAATGCTTTGCGAAATTTTATTGCAGTGGCGGCTGCATGGCAAATTCATATAAATTCCACGGTTCTATTCACAATGCATACGATGTAAGTTGTGAAATGGAGAGAAAACGTGTGGAATGCGCAATTATGATAAAAGCTGCATTAGCAGATAAGGAAAGGGTGTAAAAAATGAAAAAAAGCAAAGGCGTCATCAGCCTGCTCCTAGTGACTGTTCTGACAGGACTTCTCGTATTCACAACAGCTGTCGGATTCGGAAGCGGACATATTGGGGCGGCAAAAAACATTAAGTTAGGTCTTGACCTGGCAGGAGGGGTAAGTATTACTTACCAGGCAAAAGGTGAAAAACCGACAGAAAAAGAAATGAGCGATACTGTTTACAAATTGCAGAAACGTGTTGAACAGTACAGCACGGAGGCAGGGGTTTACCAGGAAGGTGATGACCGTATCTCTATCGAGATCCCGGGTGTAACAGATGCAAACAAAGTGTTGGAAGAACTTGGAAAACCGGGTTCATTGGAATTCCAGGATTCTGAAGGAAACGTTGTATTGGATGGAACAGATGTTAAGAGTGCGACAGCACAGATTCAGGAAGATAATTCCGGAAATAAAAAGAACATGGTTTCGCTTGAGATGACAAAAGAAGGTAAAAAGAAATTTGCTGAGGCAACGGAGAAAAATTTAGGAAAGCCGATTTCCATCGTATATGACGGACAGGTTATCAGCAGTCCTACGGTAAACAGTGCAATTACAAACGGACAGGCTGTTATCGAAGGTTCATTTACATATGAGGAAGCGGAAGAACTTGCTTCAACTATCCGTATCGGTGGACTTCAGGTTGAGTTGGAAGAGATTAACTCAAGCGTTGTAGGTGCGCAGCTCGGTGAAGAAGCAATCAGCACGAGTTTGATGGCAGGTGCAATCGGATTGGCAATCATCTTTGTATTTATGTGTGCTGTATATCTCCTTCCGGGACTTGCTTCAAGTATTGCGTTATGCATTTACACAGGAATTATTCTTGTATTATTAAACGCATTTGACATTACATTAACATTACCGGGTATTGCAGGTATTATTCTCGGTATCGGTATGGCAGTAGATGCAAACGTTATTATCTTCGCCAGAGTAAAAGAAGAGTTGGGAGAAGGTAAAAATGTTAAGACAGCGTTGAAAAAAGGTTTCCAAAAAGCGTTATCTGCTATCTTAGATGGAAATATCACTACTTTAATCGCTGCTTTGGTATTGGGATTGAAAGGAACAGGTACTGTAAAAGGATTTGCACAGACATTGGCTTTAGGTATCGTTGTTTCTATGTTTACGGCGCTTGTTGTAACACGTATAATTATTTTTGCATTCTATGCAGTGGGACTTAAAAGCGAAAAATTATACGGCGTTCAGAAAGAAAGAAAAACAATTAATTTCCTCGGAAAGAGAAAAATTTGTTTTGCCGTTTCTATTGCGCTTGCATTGAGCGGTTTTGTAGCAATGGGCGTTCAGAAATCACAGGGTAATGATATTTTAAATTACAGCCTTGAATTTAAAGGCGGTACTTCAACAAATGTAACCTTTAATGAAGACTTCTCTATCAAAGAGTTAGATTCAAAAGTGACACCGGTTATTGAAAAAGTGACAGGTGACAAAAATGTGCAGATGCAGAAAGTTAAAGGAACAAAACAGGTTATCATAAAAACACAGGCATTGGATTTGGATAAACGTGAAGCGTTAAATAAAGCGCTTGTTGATAACTTTAAAGTAGATGAGAAAAAAATTACTTACAGCAACATCAGTTCAACGGTAAGTTCGGAAATGAGATCGGACGCTATTGTCGCCGTATTGATTGCAACGGTATGCATGCTTATTTACATTTGGCTGCGATTTAAAGACTTTAGATTTGCAAGCAGTGCGATTATTGCATTACTTCATGACGTATTAGTTGTATTGGCGTTCTATGCAATCGCAAGAGTTTCCGTTGGTAATACATTTATCGCATGTATGCTGACAATTGTCGGATATTCAATCAATGCGACGATCGTTATCTTCGACCGAATTCGTGAAGAATTAAAAGCAGGACGCAGAAAAGACAGTCTTGAAGATGTGGTTAATAAGAGTATTACACAGACACTCACAAGAAGTATTTATACATCATTTACAACATTTGTCATGGTAGCGGTACTTTATGTTTTAGGTGTAAGTTCTGTAAAAGAATTTGCAGCACCGCTTATGGTAGGTGTAGTTGTGGGAGCGTACTCATCAGTTTGCATCACAGGTTCATTGTGGTATGTACTGAAGAAAAAATTCGTGAAAAAATAAGAAAAAGACAGGACGGGGGATTGGTTAATCCCCCGTTTCGTCTTATGGATAAAGGCAGGAAAACAGATGGAAAAATGGTTTTTAACACGAAAAGGCGCTGATTTTCAAAAAATCAGTCAAAAGTTCCATATCAATCCGGTTATCGCCAGACTTATCCGCAATAGGGATATAGTGGGAGATGATGAAATACAATTTTACCTGAATGGAAATGTGGAAAATTTATATGATGGTATACTGATGAAAGATATGTCTGTGGCCGTTGACATTATTAGAGAAAAGATTCAGGAAAGAAAATCGATTCGGATTATAGGAGATTACGATATTGACGGAATTAACGCCACATACATTTTGCTGGAAGGGATAGAAAAACTTGGCGGGGACGTAAGTGTGGATATTCCGGACAGAATGAAAGACGGGTATGGGTTGAATAAAACTTTAATTGACAGAGCGTTCGAGGACGGTGTGGACACGATTATCACATGTGACAATGGCATTGCTGCCGGGGGAGAAATCGCCTATGGGAAAAGTCTTGGCATGACGATTGTTGTGACAGACCATCATGAAGTGCCGTACGAGGAGACGGAGGAAGGAATACGCTATCTTCTCCCACACGCTGACGCGGTGATAGACCCAAAAAGAGAAGACTGTGAATATCCTTTCCCACATTTATGTGGAGCCGGTGTTGCGTATAAACTGGTGGAAACGTTGTTTAATGTGGAAGGAAGAGATGCGGGAGAGATAGAGTATCTTATTGAAAATGTGGCGATTGCCACTGTGGGCGATGTCATGGATCTAATCGGAGAAAACCGCATTTTTGTGAAATATGGACTGGAGAAGATAAAGAAGACAAAAAATTTGGGCTTGAAATCACTTATAGAATGTACGGGAATGGAATTGGACAGATTGTCGTCATATCATATCGGTTTTGTGATTGGACCGTGTTTAAATGCCAGCGGGCGATTGGATACGGCTAAGAGAGCATTAGAACTATTGCGGGCAAAAACAAAGGCTGATGCGGATATACTTGCAGGAGATTTAAAGGCGCTGAATGACAGTCGAAAAGAGATGACGGCGGAGGCTGTTGAAGAGGCGGTTGAGCAGGTGGAAAATACTTCTCTAAAAGAGGATACAGTGCTGGTGATTTATCTTCCGGATTGCCACGAAAGTCTTGCGGGAATTGTTGCGGGAAGAATCCGCGAGAAATATTATAGACCTACTTTTGTTCTGACGAATGCGGAGGAGGGGGCAAAAGGCTCAGGCCGTTCAATAGATGCTTATCATATGTATGAGGAAATGAATAAGTGCAAAGATTTACTTGAGAAATTCGGTGGACATAAACTAGCCGGAGGGCTTTCCATTCCGATTGAGAACATTGATTTATTCCGGAAAAGATTAAATGAAAACTGTGAGTTAAGTGAGGACGAATTGTACGAAAAAGTTTCTATTGACATGCAGTTGCCGCTTTCCTATGTAAGTGAAACGCTTATTGAGGAACTGGAATGTTTAGAGCCTTTTGGAAAAGGGAATCCTAAACCTGTATTTGCCGAAAAGGATATACAGATAAGGGGAACAAGAATATTAGGAAAAAATAAAAATGTGTTGAAACTGCAGCTTTCCGATATGTATGGAACAGAGATGGAAGGAATGTATTTCGGTGATGTCGGGAGAGTTATGGATACAATCGAAAACAAAAACGGGAAAATAAACATTACATATTATCCGACTGTCAATGAATATATGGGGCGGAAAACGCTGCAGATTGTCATACAGAATTATCAATAGTTATTGGATTTACGTTAGAAAAGTGATATAATAATATACATATTTTGTAGAAAATTGGAGGCAGGAAAGATGAAGCCAATAGAAGAGTATATAAGAAGTATTCCGGATTTTCCGGAAAAGGGAATTATTTTCAGAGACATTACAAGTGTTTTGGAAGATGCTGAAGGATTGCGTCTGGCAATCGATTTAATGCAGGAAAATATAGGGGAAGGTGACTTTGATGTTGTCGTAGGACCTGAATCAAGAGGATTTATTTTCGGAGTTCCGATTGCATATAATATGGGTAAACCTTTTATTCCTGTTCGTAAAAAAGGAAAACTGCCGTGTGAGACGGTTTCCATTCAATATGATTTAGAGTATGGAAGTGCAGAGATTGAGATGCACAAGAACTCCATAAAACCGGGACAGAAAGTTGTTATTATAGATGATTTGATGGCAACCGGAGGGACGATGGAAGCCATTATCAAACTCATTGAAGGAATGGGCGGAGAAGTCGTTAAAATTGTATGTCTGATTGAATTGGCAGGTTTGGAAGGAAGAAAGAGATTAAAGGATTATCAGATGGAAGCGGTAATTACTTATCCGGGTAATTAGAGTAAGAAAAAGAGGGAGGTATCATTATGGCACAGAACAACATCGTGGAGAATCCGTATCAAAATTTAGAAATTGTTGACGGTCATGCGGTAAAAGCACCGGAGGATTATCAGGATTCAGATCAATTGTACGATGCCCTGATTGCAAGAATTAGGAAATACCACCCGTCTACAGATATTTCACTGATTGAGAAAGCATATAGGATTGCAAAGGAAGCACATGAGGGGCAGGTGCGTAAATCGGGAGAAGCATATATCATTCACCCTACATGGGTTGGATTGATTCTTGCCGATTTGGAATTGGATAAAGAAACAATAGCGGCGGGAATTCTTCATGATGTCGTGGAAGATACGGTTATGACGGAAGAAGAAATCACGGAAGAGTTCGGAAGTGAAGTTGCGCTGCTGGTAGATGGAGTAACAAAGTTGGGACAGTTGTCCTACTCGGCAGACAAACTGGAAGTGCAGGCGGAGAATTTAAGAAAGATGTTTCTTGCAATGGCGAAAGATATTCGTGTTATTCTGATTAAACTTGCGGACAGATTACACAATATGCGCACATTACAGTTTATGCGTCCGGAGAAACAGAAGGAAAAGGCGAGAGAGACAATGGATATTTACGCTCCGATCGCACAGCGTCTTGGTATTTCCAAGATTAAGACGGAGTTAGATGATTTGGCGTTAAAATATTCCCAGCCGGACGTATTTTATGATTTGGTCAATCAGATTAATGCGAGAAAGACCGAGAGAGAAGAGTTTGTACAGCAGATTGTGGAAGAAGTTTCCACGCATATGAAAAATGCGAATATCAAAGCGGAAGTGTATGGAAGAGTAAAACATTTCTTCAGTATTTACAAAAAAATGGTAAATCAGGATAAAACGGTAGACCAGATTTATGATTTGTTTGCAATTCGCATTATTGTCGACTCGGTAAAAGACTGCTATGCTGCGTTGGGAGCAATACATGAGATGTACACTCCTATACCGGGGCGTTTTAAGGATTATATCGCAATGCCGAAACCAAACATGTATCAATCTTTGCATACGACTCTGATGGGACCGGCAGGTCAGCCTTTCGAGATTCAGATTCGTACAGTGGAAATGCATAAGACGGCGGAATACGGTATTGCTGCTCACTGGAAATATAAAGAGAGCGGCGGAAGTGAGAAGAGTGTGGCAACCCGCGCGGAAGAAAAACTGAGTTGGCTCAGACAGATTCTTGAGTGGCAGCAGGATACGGATAACCGTGAGTTTCTATCTCTGTTAAAAGGAGATTTGGATTTGTTTGCGGAAGATGTATACTGTTTTACGCCGAATGGAGATGTGAAGAATCTGCCTAATGGTTCAACGCCTGTGGATTTTGCCTATGCAATTCACAGTGCGGTAGGCAATAAAATGGTCGGAGCAAGAGTGAACGGCAAACTAGTTCCGATTGATTATAAAATCCAAAATGGTGACAGAATAGAAGTACTCACTTCGCAGAACTCAAAAGGTCCTAGCCGTGACTGGTTAAATATTGTGAAGAGTACACAGGCGAGAAACAAGATTAATCAGTGGTTTAAAAAAGAGTTCAAAGAAGAAAATATTGTGCGGGGAAAAGAAATGCTCGCCGCATACTGCAGGGCGAGAGCGCTTGTGTTAAGTGATTTGACTAAACCAAAATATATGCAGGTCGTACAGCAGAAATATGGTTTTAGAGATTGGGAAGCTGTGCTGGCAGCGCTGGGGCATGGCGGTTTAAAAGAAGGACAGATTATCAACCGCCTTTTGGAAGAGTACAATAAAGAGCATAAAGAGGCGATTACAGATGAAACAATTTTGGAAAAAGTGTCTGAGGCCGCCAAAAATAAAGTGCATGTGACGAAATCAAAGAGCGGTATTGTTGTTAAAGGGATTGACGATATGGCAGTTCGTTTTTCAAGATGTTGTAATCCTGTTCCGGGAGATGAAATTGTAGGATTTGTCACACGGGGAAGAGGAATGTCCATTCACAGAACAGACTGCGTAAACATTATTCATCTGTCGGAGAGCGAACGCGCAAGACTGATAGATGCAGAGTGGGAGCAGGAAGAAGAGAAGGGGACAGGTCAGTATATGGCAGAAATCCGCATGTATGCAATGGATAGAACCGGATTCCTTATGGAAATCTCAAAAGTGTTTACGGAAAACAAAATTGATGTGAAATCAATGAACGCCCGAACGAGTAAACAGGGAAAAGTGACACTGGAGATTGGTTTCATTGTACATGGAAGGGAAGAACTTGCAAAAGTGGCGGAGAAACTTCGTCAGATAGACGGAGTTATTGATATAGAACGTGCGGTAAGTTAGGAGATAAAGATGAGAATTAAAACAATTGTAACGGGAATAATCAGCACCAACTGTTATGTAGTTCATAATGAAACAACAAAAGAGGCGATTCTTATAGATCCGGGTGCCTGTTCAAAGAACCTGAAAGACTATCTTTTGGAAGAAAAACTGAATGTCAAAGGAATTCTTCTTACACACGGACACTTTGACCACATTTTAGGATTGGACGGACTGCTGCAAATGTTTGATGTTCCTGTTTATGTTCATGAGGAAGAAAAGGAACTGATTGAAGATGCAGTTTTGAATCAGTCTAAAACTTATACGGAAGGCTATGTTTTTACAAAGGCGCAGTATGTAAAGGACGGACAAATGTTGAACCTGATTGGATATGATTTTCAGGTGATACATACACCGGGACATACGAAGGGAAGTGCGTGTTATTATGTAAAAGAGGAAGAAGTTTTGTTTAGCGGCGATACATTGTTCTATGCGTCGGTAGGGAGGACAGATTTTCCGACAGGCAGTACATCTGCACTGATTCGTTCTATTAAGGAGAAATTAATGTGCCTGCCGGACGAAACGATAGTTTATCCGGGACATATGGGAGCGACTTCTATCGGATATGAAAGACAGCAGAACCCTTTTATTCAATAGAAAAGTTACAAAGTCAAAAGGTGTGGGACGTGTTTTCTGAAAGAAAAATTGCGTCCCTTATTTTATAAAAGAGAGAGATGAAAATGGTTGATATTTATATAAAAGAAGAGTTTTATGTATATGATGCGTTCCATATCGTAAAGGCTTTTTTACCAAACGAAGAAATAAAGCAACATATTAATAGAGAAAGAAATGAAATAATTTCTATAGATGTGGATAAACAAACGATAATAAAAATTGATGATGTCAACAAAGAGTGTACAAAGAAAGAAAATAAAAGTGAAGTAAATAAAAAAATTTACAAACAAATGGAAAGGTATACAAATAAGAGTATAGCGTGGGGTATCCTTACTGGGATAAGGCCGACAAAAATACTGATGAAAAAATTGGAAGACGGAAAATCAGAAGAGGACATTAAAGAGTGGTTTCAGCAACAGTATCTTGTGTCTGAGAAAAAAGCAACTTTGGGAATGGAAATTGCTAAAAGAGAAAAAAGTCTGTTGGAACAGTTGGACTACGAAAACGGATACAGTCTCTATATCGGAATTCCTTTCTGTCCTACCACATGTTCCTACTGTTCGTTTACCTCTTATCCGATTCAGCAGTGGAAGGAAAGAACAGACGAATATTTGGAAGCGCTTTGTAAAGAAATCTCATTTGTGGGAGAAACTTCAAAAGAGAAAAAATTGAACACTATTTATATGGGCGGTGGCACTCCTACTACGTTGGAGGCGGAACAGTTGGACAGACTGCTGACGCATGTGGAAAAGACATTTTCTTTAGAAGAATTAAAGGAGTTCACTGTGGAGGCGGGACGCCCGGACAGTATTACAGAGGCGAAACTGGAAGTACTTAAGCGACATCATATTACCCGTATTTCCATTAATCCACAGACGATGCAGCAAAAGACATTGGACAGTATAGGAAGAAGACATACGGTGGAAGATGTCATCAGAATATTCCGGTTGGCAAGAAAATTGGGATTTGATAATATCAATATGGATTTGATTGCAGGATTAACAGGAGAAAATGTTGACGATATGCGAGATACATTAGAGAAGATAAAGGAGTTGAATCCCGATAATCTTACAGTACATTCCCTGGCAATCAAACGTGCATCGAAACTAAATCAGACTGAAACAAAAAAAGAATTGATGAATCAGTCGGAGACACTTTCAGAGATGATTGAACTCGCAGCAAAATATGCAGGAGAAATGGAATTGTTTCCATACTATTTATATCGACAAAAAAATATTGCCGGAAATTTTGAAAATGTTGGTTATGCAAAGGTTGACAAAGCGGGAATATACAATATACTTATTATGGAGGAAAAACAATCGATTGTAGCGGTTGGAGCAGGAGCGTCCACAAAGATTGTACTTCCAAAAGGGAAAGAAATCCGGGACAGGAAATCCGGTGATTTGAAAAATATTGTACGCATAGAAAATGTGAAAGATGTAGATGCGTATATTATGCGTATTGATGAAATGATAGAGAGAAAAGGAGAATGGCTATGGCGTTAAAGAAGAAAGCAATGACAGGCATGAAAGATATGTTGCCAAGAGAAATGGAGATTAGAGATTATGTCATTCATTTAATTAAGGAAACATACAGCACATTTGGATTTTCTTCCATTGAAACACCATGTGTAGAACATATCGAAAATTTGTGCAGTAAACAGGGCGGGGAAAATGAAAAACTAATTTTCAAAATCCTGAAGCGCGGAGAAAAGTTAAAATTGGAAACGGCACAGACAGAAAGTGACGTAGTGGACGGAGGACTTCGCTATGACCTTACGGTTCCTCTTTGCAGATATTATGCAAATGCGTCAAATGAATTGCCTTCTCCGTTTAAAGCATTACAGATGGGAAATGTGTGGCGTGCGGACAGACCGCAGCGAGGAAGATTTCGCCAGTTTATGCAGTGTGACATTGATATTTTAGGAGAGCCTACTAATTTGGCAGAGATAGAACTGATTTTGGCAACAACGACATTACTTGGCAAATTAGATTTCAAGAATTTTACAATTCGTATTAATGACAGAAAAATTTTAAAATCGATGGCGTCTTACAGCGGATTTGAAGAAAAAGACTATGATAATGTGTTTATTATCCTAGATAAAATGGATAAAATCGGTTTGGACGGTGTTGCGGCAGAGTTGGAAGCAAACGGATATGCAAAAGAGTCCGTAGATAAATATTTGGCATTGTTTAAAGAAATCACAAACGATGTGGAAGGAGTACGTTACTGCAAAGAAAAATTAGCAGGATTTTTAGATGCGGAAACTGCTGACGGTTTGGAAATGATTATCACAAGTGTAGACAGTGTGAAAGAGGCAGAGTTTAAAATTAGTTTCGATCCGACTTTAGTTCGTGGAATGTCATACTATACGGGAACAATCTTTGAAATCGCCATGGACGAGTTCGGAGGTTCCGTAGGCGGTGGCGGACGATATGATGAAATGATTGGCAAATTTACAGGGCAGCAGACGCCGGCATGTGGATTTTCCATAGGATTTGAGCGTATTGTTATGTTATTGCTTGAAAGAGGATATGAAGTGCCAACAGCGAAAAATAAAAAAGCATTCCTAATTGAAAAAGGTATGAATCAGGAAGGTTTGTTGAAAGTGCTTTCACTTGCGAAAGAAGAGCGTGCTGCGGGCAATCAGGTACAGATTAGTGTGATGAAGAAAAATAAGAAATTCCAAAAAGAACAACTTTCTTCGGAAGGATACAACGATATACAGGAATTTTTTAAAGATAAACTATAAAGAAAGCAGGGAAAAAAGATGGCAGAATCAATGCAGGGACTGAAAAGAAGTCATAGATGTGCAGAACTTAACAGCAGTCATATCGGGGAAACAGTTACCGTTATGGGCTGGGTACAGAAAAACAGAAATAAAGGAGGGCTTGTTTTTGTCGATGTGAGAGACCGCTCGGGAATCGTGCAGGTTGTTTTTGAGGAAGGAAGCGTATCTTCAGAATTAATTGAAAAAGCAGGAAGTCTTCGTTCAGAATATGTAGTGGCAGTAGTGGGAAAAGTTGCGAAACGTTCAGGAGCAGTAAATGAAAATATTGTAACAGGTGATATTGAAGTTCTTCCGACAGAACTTCGTGTTTTATCGGAATCAGAGACACCTCCGTTTCCAATCGAAGAAAACAGCAAGACAAAAGAAGAAGTCAGATTAAAAAACCGTGTTTTAGACTTGAGAAGACCGGACTTACAGAGAAACCTTATTATGAGAAGTCAGGTTGCAACATTGACACGTCAGTTTTTGGCGGAAGAAGGATTTTTGGAAATTGAGACACCGATGTTAATTAAAAGTACACCGGAAGGGGCGAGAGATTACCTTGTGCCAAGCCGTGTGCATCAGGGAAGTTTTTACGCACTTCCACAGTCTCCGCAGATTTTCAAACAGTTATTAATGTGTGCCGGATATGACAGATATTTCCAGATTGTAAAATGTTTCCGTGATGAAGACTTGCGTGCAGACAGACAGCCGGAATTTACACAGATTGATATGGAATTGTCTTTTGTAGATGTTGATGATGTTATTGACGTAAATGAGAGACTGCTTGCAAAAGTATTCAAAGAAATTCTTGACGTAGAAGTTTCTCTTCCGATTCAGAGAATGACATGGCAGGAAGCAATGGACAGATTCGGTTCCGATAAACCGGACATTCGTTTCGGCATGGAATTGACAGACGTTTCAGAAGTTGTAAAAGACTGTGAATTTGTTGTGTTTAAAAATGCTCTTGAGCAGGGCGGAAGTGTTCGCGGTATCAATGCAAAAGGACAGGGAGCAATGCCTCGTAAGAAAATTGACAAATTAGTTGATTTTGCAAAAGGATACGGAGCAAAAGGATTGGCATATATTGCAATTCAGGAAGATGGAACAATGAAATCTTCATTTGCTAAATTTATGAGTGAGGAAGAAATGACTGCGCTTGTAAATGCAATGGGTGGAGAAAACGGAGACTTATTACTGTTCGCAGCGGATTGCAACAAAGTTGTTTGGGACGTTCTCGGAAATCTTCGTTTAGAAATTGCACGTCAGTTAGAATTGTTGGATAAAAACGAATATAAATTCTTATGGGTAACAGAATTCCCATTGTTAGAGTGGAATGAGGAAGCCGGAAGATATACAGCAATGCATCACCCATTTACAATGCCTATGGAAGAAGATTTACACTTAATTGATACTGAACCGGGAAAAGTCCGTGCAAAAGCATACGATATTGTTTTAAACGGAACAGAACTTGGTGGAGGAAGTGTCAGAATCTTTAATCAGGATATCCAGAACAAAATGTTTGAAGTGTTAGGCTTTACAAAAGAACAGGCACAGGAACAGTTTGGTTTCTTGTTAAATGCTTTCAAATATGGTGTTCCGCCTCATGCAGGACTGGCTTACGGATTAGACCGTTTAATTATGCTTATGGCAAAACAGGACAGCATTCGTGATGTAATTGCATTCCCGAAAGTAAAAGATGCTTCAGATTTGATGACGGAAGCGCCTGCGGGAGTAGATCAGAAACAGTTGGACGAATTAGGACTTGCCATTGTTGTGAAAGAAAAGACAGAAGAATAGAAAACGACAGTTTTGTACTGTGTAGTTGGATTCGGTTATATGAAAAACGGGATATAATGTCAAATTATATCCCGTTTTTTATATAAACTATTTTTGTGTTCTTGTAAATGCTTTCGGCTTTAAATTTTTTGGCAAAGCAATGACAAGCAGATATACCAGAATCATAGAACCGATTTTATCTAATAAGTTATTGAAGAGTTTTGGTATGAAAGAAGCTGTAAAAATACTTGCTCCACTTTGTTTTAAAAACATAACTGCAACATCAGAAACAGTTCCCGTAAGTCCGCCGTATACGGCAATTCCGATAGGAGTTCCGATGAGTGGAGCAACGATTCCTGTTACAACGCCGATTAAAATAGCGTTTACAAAAGTGAAATTGATTTTACGGAATGCAAATCCTGTAATGAGACCGATTGCGATGCTTACGAGCATAAATGGCATACCGGAGATGGAACCGCTGAAAATGCTTGTTAAAATGTTGGTTGCTCCTCCTACAACTGCACCGTACCACGGTCCGAAGAATATGGCAATAAACATAGTTCCCATAACATCAAGATAAAATGGAAATTTAAGAGCTGCGGTTACAATGCCGAGAACGATGTTTAATGCGATGGCAAGACCACAAAACGCCATTCTGGCAGTTGGTGAAAATTGTTTGTTCATTTATTTTTCCTCTTTTCTTTAGATATAGTTTTATTTTAGCATTTTCTATAGGATAAGGATAATTGATTTTTGGTATATACTTATTAACGGATTCAATAAAACAACTTATAAAGAACGTGATATAATATGTATAGAATAAATTTTATTTAGGGAGGATTGCATGAAACAAAAAATTTTATTTGTAAGCCATTGTTTTCTGAATGATGGAGCGAAATTAAAAAATCAAAATCTATCGGAAATGGAACAAGAAAGGAAAGATAAGAGAGAATTTTTGAAAAAAATTTTAGATGCTGGAGTGGAGATTATTCAACTTCCGTGTCCGGAGTTTATTTTATACGGGGCAAATCGTTGGGGACATGCGGCATCTCAGTTTGATACAGCGTTTTTTCGTAAGGAATCCAGAAAAATGCTGGAGCCGATCCTTTTGCAAATTGAGGAGTACAGTTTTTATCCGGAAAGGTTTGAAATCATTGGAATTGTGGGGATTGATGGAAGTCCAAGCTGTGGTGTGACATTTACATATGATGGAGAATGGGGAGGAGAATTTAGTGGAAATGAAAATTTATCTGATACATTAGATTCTTTAAAAAGAGAGGAAAAACCAGGAATCTTTATGAAGGTACTGAAAGATATGCTTGCGGAAAAAGGATATGAAATTTCATTTTATTCATTAAAAGAGTTGGAAGAGAGAAATATCTTCCGAAAGAAATGCCTTCCGGAAGATATGTGAAATTAATATCCAAGTTCTTCTCCGATTAAAATAACTTTAATGCGCCCATCATGTCTGGAGTGTCTTGTGACAACAACCTGACAGCACATGCAGTCTGCTGAGTGGCAGTTTCCACAATGTCCCGTGATGCCGCATGGTGTTTTCTTGTTGAGTGAAACGGCGTTGACCGGGGAAGCGGTATTTTGAATGCGGGCAATCCCCGATTTGGCATCAGATACAACCTTGTTCATGCCCACCAGAAGAATAACATGTTTCGGGCCGTGAATAAGACAGGCGATACGGTTTCCGTTTCCGTCAATATTAATGAGTTCACCGTCAATAGTGATGGCGTTAGAACTCATAAAGAAATAGTCTGAAGCAACACAATTCAGAAATGCCTGATGCTTTTCTTCAGGAGTTTGGGCGGAAAATGTTTCGATAACATGGACAGAAGAGTTCCTTAAAGCTTCTAACATTCCGGATTCTTTTAGTGTCGCAGAGCCTCCGAAACTGACGGTGGCGTTTTCGCCTATAATGTCCATTGCCAGAGAAACGGCAGAATCTTTATCGGGACAATAGAAACCTTCGATATTTCGTCTGGAGAGATTTTTGATAATAGTATTTGCCATATTTTCATGTGCTTTTTGTTTTGGATTCATAAGTATGTACCTCCTTGAATGTCCCTGAAATATTTTAAGAATATACTAACACAGATTGTCCTATGCGTCTATCAAGCGAATACTTTGAAAATTGCTAAGTTGTAAAATCAAGTGCGACAAGGGTTAATAACTCTATCGCACTTGATTTTTTATTGTGGAAAATACGAGTGCTACAAGAGAATTAAAAAACTCTTGTAGCACTTTTTATTTTGCCAATTTTTAAGGAAAGGTGGGCGGAAACGTGAAAAAAGGAGATAAGCGTATTACATACGCCGACAGACAGAAGATTGAAGCAATGGAGCGAACCGGGGCAAAGGTTACAGATATTGCAAAGGCGGTTGGGTTTCACAGAGCAACGATTTATAACGAATTGAAGCGTGGGGGAACACCATACCGGGCAGAAGTAGCACAGAGAAGTTTATAAATGCCAGGCGGCAGCAGTATAGAAAGGAACTCAACATGGAAGTGTGGATATTACGAGGGACAGACCCGGAAACATTGGAAGAAAGGATAAATAAGCAGTTGGAAGAGGTGGAAAAGGTAAAATCACTTTTCCATACGCCAACGGTTCAGTATCAAACGGCAGTAGTGCCGCAGATGCGAGGGGATAAGGTAACGGGTTATAAGGTGGAGTATTCAGCAATGGTTGCAGTAGAAGCAAAACCGTTATTCCAGGAAGCGTAGGTGGCAGCAGATGAAAAGAAAATTAAAGGTTAATGACTTCTTTTGTGGATGCGGCGGAATGGGTATTGCATTTAAAAATGCCGGGTATGAGATAGCCGGGGCGTGGGATTTTGATAAATACGCCGTGGAAACATACCGTGCCAATGTTGGGGACCATGTGCAAAAGGCAGATATAAAGGAATTGCACCAAGCAGATATACCACAAGCGGATGTATGGGCGTTTGGTTTTCCTTGCCAGGATTTGAGCGTTGCCGGAAAGCAAAGGGGCATGATTTTAAAATGCGAGGATTGCGGCGATGAAGTAGAAATTAACCCGGAAGAGTACACGGGGAACACAAAATGCCCGGTGTGCGGTGGAGAGAATTTCAAGGCGGCGAGCCGCAGCGGATGTTTCTTTGAAATGATGCGATTGCTTGAAGAAACAGAGAGAGAGAGAGAACACGCCATGCCGGCCGTTATCATTGCGGAGAATGTGCGAGGGTTACGCCCGTATCTGCCAGTGTTACGCCTGGAATATGAACGCCACGGGTACACGGCACATATTGAAATGTTTAATTCCAAATATTGGAATGTGCCACAGAACCGGGACCGTTACGCAGTAGTAGGGACCAGGAACAAAAAGAACCTATCATTTACATTTCCAAAAGAGCAACACGAATTTGTACCGAAGTTATCGGATTACCTGGAAAAAGATGTGCCGGAAAAATATTACTTGCCGGATGAAAAGGCACAAACCATTATAGTCCAGGCAATGGAGAAATTGGAGAAAATGGGAAAGTGCCATGCGTGCATTACGCCGGACCGTATTAACAAACGGCAGAACGGACCAAGGGCAAAGGCAGAGGACGAGCCAATGTTTACACTTACCGCCCAGGATTTACACGGCGTTATCATCCTGGAAGATGAACAGACGGAAGAAAGCGTGGTTACGGACATTGCAGAGGAAACCGGGCTTTTAGACCCCAACGGTTGTGGTAAAACATTACGAGTTGGGGGGGGGGCAGAGAGCAACAGAGTTTCCCATAACAGTAACGGTCAATAAGTGCGGAAGAAATGTTTTAAAAATTGCGGATGTTTCCCCGTGCCTTACCGCAAGGGATTATAAAGGGTACGCCGGAAAGAAAGACATGATAGCAGTTATAGAAGAGCGAAAGGAACAAGACAATGGAAAGAGCAAATAACCAGGGTTGCCAAATGGTGGGGATGCTTGACATAAAGGGTCAAGACCAATGCCGCCGGGTGTATTCCGTGAATGGAATAGCACCAACCCTTACAACATCCGGGGGGGGCAAAGGGAAGTGAAAATATTTGATACAAAGCGGTTGAGGGTGCGAAAGTTGACACCTAAAGAATACGGGATTTTACAAGCGTTCCCTATGGACGATTGGAAACAAGTTGTTTCAGATAGCCAGGCATATAAACAATTTGGTAATGCAGTAACCACAACGGTTTTTACTGCAATAGCGGAAGAGATAGCAAAAAGCATTTATGCAGCAGAAGAAAGCGAGGAACAAAACATGGAAGCAGAAAACAAGAACTTTACCGGGATAAATGAACCGGAAGAGAAGCCAACGGCGGAAAGCATTTTGGCAACAGTGGAAGCAGAAGCCCAGGCGGCAGCAGGACAGGAAGAAACAACTAAAACCGCAATTACGGCAGAGGAAACCATAACGCCGGACACATTAGCCACCGGGATGTTACATTTTCTTCTTGATAGTGGAATTGTAGCGAGTGCGTGCGTGACAGATGAAACAGAAAAGATGTTTGCAAAGCACATTAAAGAGGAATTGGACGGAATGACGATTGGGGAAGCACCGGAGATATTGAGAGATTGGGAAGCGGCACAAAACGCCGTCAATGATATGCTTTCAAAATATGCACCGGGCGGATATATGGGAAAAATCATTTATCCATTACTTACACCATTAAAAGAGCGGTTGGAAGCCGGAGAAAGAACACCGGATTTATACAACGCCATTGTAGAAGCCACAAGGTAGGTGCAGCGTATGACATTAGCGGATATTGTGACCGTTATGTCTGGCCCGGACCGTGTACGGATTACAAAAGGAAGCAATGAACTATTTGCCGGATATTTGGGTAATTTGGTACACATGACAGAATATGAAGCACTTATGGCGGAAGAGGTCACACGGATAAAAGAAACGGTGGACATAACCCATAAAAGATATAAGGAATTGGGATTGATGCAGCCGTTACACCCGGAAGAAACACCAAATTACAGTTTTTCGGATTTGCAGTTGACTATATACCGGGAAATCATATTGAAAAGTGAGGAATAAGCCGTGGCAGAAATTGGAAAATTGGAAATTACCGTTTTGGATATGCCAAAAATCCAAAGGTTATTGAAGAGGTACGAGAAAATCCAAAGGCGGCGTGCCTGGAGAAATCACGCAAGGACAAAGAAAGTGAGGAATAACACATGGAAGAAAAAACAATGATGCCTATTAACAATCAGATTGAGCCGGATTTTTTAGAACACATCAAAAGCACCTTTAAGCGGTGGAGAGATTTAAACACCCAGGGCGTGACGATTGGGGCAAGGGAATTAAGTAATTTTGCCTTTACTTTAAAAGGTGCATCCATGAATAGCCATTTGGGATTTAAGTACAATTTTAACCAACGGGGAACGGATGCAGACGGAAACCCGGCAATCACATTAAAACTTTATACCAAACCGGAGCAGATGAACCCGGCAGCAGATAGGCCGGTATATGAATTTGCAGCCCCTTACATGGTTTAGGGTGCAACAGTACAGAAAGCGAGGGAACACAACATGATGCAGAAATTAAAAGAAGAAATCACGGCAGCAGCCAACAGAGAATTAAACCGGGCAAATGAGCAATTCCCGTTATTTACATCAAAACATGAGGGCGTGGCGGTTGCCTATGAGGAATTGGAAGAGAGTAAAGAAGCCCTTGAAGAGTTAGAAACATCTTTCAAGTGCTTATGGGATGATGTGAGAGGGAAAGAAACGCCTTGTTATCTGAAAGAAGAGATAACACCGCTTAAAATTGCAGATTACGCAATTAACCTTGCGTGTGAAGCCGTACAGACGGCCGCAATGCTTATGAAATATGAAATGAGCCTTAACCCGGCAGCAGAAAGCGAGGGCGAATAATGGCAATATACGCAATTGATTTTGATAACACATTGGCTATTACCCGTTTCCCGGAAATTATAGCCCCAAACAAAAAAATGGTTGCTTTTGCAAAAGCGGTAAAAGCCCAGGGACACCAAATAATATTGTGGACAAGCAGAGCCGGGACAGACCTGGAAAATGCCGTGGAGTGGTGCAGATTGCAAGGGCTTGTATTTGATGCCGTGAATGAGCCGTTACCGGAGCAGATAAAGCGGTGGGGAAACGATACAAGAAAAATCTATGCGGATTATTACATAGACGATAAGAATATGACAATAGCCCAGGTGGAAAGCACCATGAACCAAATAAAAGAGATTATGGAAGAAATAAAGGAGTGAAATAATGAAAATCAAAATTACAGATACACCAATGCGTTATCAGTATGATGCAAACGGAAATTTATTACCGCCGAAAGAAAATAATAAATCAGACCACACCCCCGGGGTACAGAATTTGACACCGGGTAAAAGAACCGAGGGAGTTACTTCAAAAAAACTCCGCAAGGTCGCACGCATATGAGGGGGGTATATTTATGGCAGAAAGCAAGAATGATTTAACAGAAAATAAGAAAAAAAGACCGAACAAATTAACAAATGCGAGGATTAAAAAAGAGATAGAGTTTTTAGAAAAAATGTTTGTTGGGGTTGATGATGAAAACAAGAAAACCCTTATAAATTCGCTGATTGAGGAAGCGGCATTTTTAAAAGTGGCTTGTTTCCAGGCGAAAGAAGAATTGAAAAAAGAGGGCCTTACAACGGAAACCGTGAACGCATCACAGAAATTTGTAAAAGCCCACCCCTCAACCCAAATTTACGAGAAATATTCACGCCAATATACCGCAATTATTCACTCACTCATTGAGTATTTACCGCCAAAAGAAAAAGAAAAAGTGGACCGTTTGGCGGCGTTACGGGATGAATAGTTAATGGATAATTGGATTTTTAAATACCATGAAGCAATCAAAAAAAAGGTTATAAAAAGAACCGCAAAGACCGTTGTAGTCTTAAAGGACGGAGAAGAAAAGCGGTGCAAAATTGGGCTTTCCTGGAATGGCAAGGAAGAAACAATTACACCGTGGGGCGTTTACTCCATGTGTCCGGTAATTGGAGCATCCGACATAGCAGCATAATAACACATAAGACCGGGGCAAACGCCCCGGCAGAAAGGAAAAGAGTATGAAAACATATTATTGTGTAACATCATCATTTGACGATAGGGGAAGAGCAACGGCAAACATTACAGATATGATAAAAGCAGAAGAGAAGCCGGAAAGCACATACACAAGCACCAGGAGAAAAGATATATACAATGATTGGTTTGAAAGCGAAAAAGAAGCACAAGAGTATGTGGAACAAACAAGGATTGCATAAAGTAAGGGCGGCAGCAGTGCCGCCCAGGCAACTAAAACGGCCGCACAGTGAACGGGTGCGAGTGTCCCAAGCCACTATAAACCGTTGAGGGGTTGCAACAATAGGCGTTGCGGTACTGTCTGACAAGTTTTAACCCACGTTTTAATGTGAAACGGGGAAGCAATGAGGTATACACCGGGCAAGGGTGCATTGCTTATATACACAATCGTTTAGACCAATGCCCGGAAACCCAAAACGCCTATATGATGCAACTATATATTGAAACCCGTTGTTTCTGTGATTTTATCAATGGTAAATACACGCACTTTTAAGCCTGGCACATTCCGCCGGGCTTATTGCACATAAAAATAAGTTTATAAATATTGCGTAATATGTATTGACATATTGCGTAATATGATATATAATAAAGATAGTTAAGGGAGATACATAAAACCTAACGAGTACCTGGGCGGCAGAGAAAGGAGAATAACATGGAAGATATGGACAAGAAAGAAATTAAAGAAGTCATTGAGTGGTGTGACGAGAAAGGGCATAGCGAACATGAGATTTTGGATTTAATCAGAAGAATTGTGGATGCGAAGCCAAGAAATGAAGAAAAGCCTAATGAATAGGCTTTAGGGATGCAGAAAGGGCGGTGGACTTGCCAAAACCGCCCAAACTGTAAAACCTATTATATACCATAAGGCAAGAGAAAGGAAGAGGGCAACGGATGCCAAAAACAAAAAAAGAGTTCGACCAAGTGAAATACCAAAATCAGTTTATAAATGAGAAGTATGACCGCATCAACTTGACCGTACCAAAAGGAGATAAAGCCGTTATTAAAGAAAGGGCAGCAGCAGCCGGGGAAAGCGTGAACGAATATATTAACCAGGCTATTAAACAGAGAATGGAGAATACAAGCAATGCCTAATGAATACGGAATAACGGCAAAGGAAGCCACAGAAGCATTAACCGCCGCCATGCGATTATTACCACCGCCAGGGAAAGAGGATATAGAACTTATAAAAAGAAACCCTACTTTAAATTGGTGGCAAAAGTGGAAATTGATATGCCAAATTAAAGGAAGGTAGCACGGAAGAAAGCGAGGAACACAACATGGGATTATTTAGCAACCTATTTTCAAAAAAGAACACGGCAGCAGCACAACCGCAGCCCGTACAGATGCCGGAAGAAAAAAAGCCAAGATATATTGTAAAAAGTCAACGCTTTATCCTGGATAATGTAAAAGACCACATGGAAGATATTATGGACCTTGTGGAGAAAAACGAGGATTACAAGTTAAAAAAGAAAGACCTCATAGAAGAAAATAGGGAAGATGAAAACATCTATGAATATGAATTGAACGAAAAAGCCACAATAACCCCTATATCTTGTGAGGGGGGGGTGGAGCAACTACAAGTATTTGTATGTAATACCCACATTGGAGATATTAAAAAGGGCGGCATAAGCAGAGTAAAGAACCTTTTGAAAAAGGGAAACATAGAAAATATATGGTCCGAGGTTTCCGGCGGCAACTATAAACATTTAAGGTATGACGCCGGAAAAGATGTATATTACTATGATGAATTAGAAAAAGAATTTAGTATTACCATTGAAATAACCTATAAAGAAGAAATCACAGAATAAGTAAAGGAACATAGGAAACAGACGGGGACAACAACGGATTATTCCGGGTTGTCCCTATTGCCGTATCAAGGGGGTTATTTTTATGGGTAGAAAATACAAACAATTAAGCCAAAATGATAGAATATCAATGGAAACACTACTTAACAAAGGCCATTCCGTACAAGAGGTTGCGGATTATTTGCACGTTCACAGAAGCACTATTTACAGAGAAATGAAACGGGGCGAGTATGTACATAGAAATTCAGACTATACGGAAGAGGTGCGTTATAGTAGTGATAAGGGGCAGCAGACCCATGATTGGAACGCCCAGGGCAAAGGCAGAAATATTAAAATAGGCAATGATATTAAATTGGCGGAATACATAGAAAATAAGATTGTAGAAAATAAATATAGCCCGGAAGCAGCATTGGCAGCAGTAGCAACAAGCGGAATAGAATTTAGCACCACTATAAGCGTAAGAACCCTATACCGCTATATTGATAACGGCATATTCCTTAAACTTACCAACAAGCATTTACCCGTTAAGGGTAAGAAGAAAAAGAAAAATAAGAAAGTCCAGGTACAGAAGAGGGCAGCGGCCGGGGAGAGCATAGAGAACCGCCCGGATGAAGTGGCAACCCGTGAAACATTCGGACATTGGGAAATGGACACCGTAAAGGGCAAACAAGGCGTTACAAAATCATGTATGCTTGTATTAACAGAGAGAAAGACCAGGGACGAGATTATATTTAAACTAAAAGACCAAAAGGCGGAAAGCGTGGTGGATGCCCTGGACCGTTTAGAAAGAAAATGGGGAGATATGTTTTCTAAGGTGTTTAGAAGCATCACAGTAGATAACGGCGTGGAGTTTTCAGATTGTAAAGGCATGGAGCGTTCAGCGTTGACACCAGGAGAGAAACGCACATACCTATTCTATTGCCACCCGTACAGTAGTTGGGAGAGAGGGACCAACGAGAACACAAACAAGTTAATCCGCCGCCATATCCCTAAAGGGGAAGATTTTGACGAAAAGCAAGATAGGGACATTGAATTTATAGAAAATTGGATAAACACATACCCACGGGGTATTTTTGGCTTTAAAACATCAGAAGAATTATTTAAAGAAGAGTTGGAGAAAATCACGGCATAATATTTTTTCAAAAAACTTGTCGCAAAACTATTGACAAAATATAAATACTTTGAAAATTGAAAAAAAGTGTTGACAAAAGTGAAAAGGCGAAGTATAATGAATACTGTTCTGACGAGCAGCAGATATGCACGAGTGGCTCAGTGGTGGAGTATCGCCTTGCCAAGGCGAGGGTCGCGGGTTCGAATCCCGTCTCGTGCTTCCAAAGAATTTAATTGAATAATTGTTCTGGAGAGCAGAACAGATATGCACGAGTGGCTCAGTGGTGGAGTATCGCCTTGCCAAGGCGAGGGTCGCGGGTTCGAATCCCGTCTCGTGCTTTTTTTGTATATAAAAGTATAAAGCCGGAGGGAAAATTATGAAAAAGGAATTGAAAAATGAGGTGGGAATCCCGAAGTATCAGCAGATTGCCGCAGACATTGCATATAAGATTGTCGACGGCACTTACACGGAGGGAATGAAAGTCTATGCACGGTCTTCCATAGGAAGCCGTTATGGTGTATCTTCAGAAACGGCGAGAAGAGCGATGTGCGTGCTGTCTGACTGGGACGTTGTGGAGGTTGCGAAGAACAGCGGTGTTGTCATTAAATCGGAAGACAATGCTAAGAATTTCCTGCAGCAGCACACCCATATGCAGTCCATTCAGGGATTGAAAAGAAATATTTTGGAAAATGTGGAGAAGCAGCAGAAAGCTACAAAAGAACTGTATGGATATTTAGATGAAGTTATCAAGAAAATTGATAATTATCGTTCGATCAACCCGTTTATTCCGTATGAACTTGTCATTACGGATAAGACTCCGTATTTGAATAAAACAGTTGGCTCGATTAATTTTTGGCAGGAAACATTTGCCACGGTAATTGCCATACGAAGAAACGGAACGTTAATTATGTCACCGGGGCCGGAAGCGGTATTCAGGTTAAATGACATCGTATATTATACGGGAGATGAAGATTGTCCGGACAGAGTGAGAGGGTTTATGTATCCAAATAAATAGAGAAAAATAGAGTGCATCTTGATTATCAGTCAAGGTGCATTTTTTTAGTTAGACAATATGCTAAAAATGGACACTGGAAATTTGTGTAATTTTTCACAAACTAATACTTGAACAGATGACAACTTTGGAATATAATAAAGTTGTTACTTAAAGTGACAACTTTGAAATGCAGTAAAGTTGTCATAAATAAAAAGAATGCGAGGAAAAATTATGAATGAGAAAAAATCAAAGTATGATAAAGTCTTAAGTTCAAAAGATATATTTGTCATTGCGTTTGGGGCGATGATTGGCTGGGGCTGGATTGTTATGACAGGTGAATGGATTAATTATGGCGGCAGCATCGGAGCAATGATAGCATTTGGTATCGGTGGATTTATGGTATTGTTCGTAGGTCTGACTTACGCGGAACTGACAGCGGCAATGCCGGAATGCGGCGGTGAGCATATATTCAGTTTGAGGGCTTTTGGTAAAAATGGTTCATTTGTCTGTACATGGGCAATTATTTTGGGATATGTAGGCGTTGTTGCTTTTGAGGCGTGTGCTTTCCCTACGGTTATTAAATACATTGCTCCGTCACTTGTGACAAAAGGATATATGTACACGATTGGCGGATTTGACGTATATGCCTCATGGGTAGCGGTAGCGGTGGTTGCAGCGATTATTATTACTTATATCAATTATAAGGGAGCAAAAACAGCGGCAAATGTGCAGACAATTCTTACGGTTGTTATTGCTTTAGTAGGAATTGCACTGATTGCGGCGTCGGTAGTTCGCGGTGATACGGCAAATCTTGATCCGATGTTTTTAGAGGGAGATGAGATTGGCGGCGTATTCAAAGTTGCGGTAATGACACCGTTTATGCTTGTCGGATTCGACGTTATTCCACAGGCAGCCGAAGAAATCAACATTCCGTTCAAGAAAATCGGTAAAATTATTATCTTCTCCATTTTTATGGCGGTTGCATGGTATGTATTAATTGTTTTGGCAGTTTCACTTATTATGTCAAAAGGAGATTTAAGTATATCTGAACTGGTGACGGCTGATGCGATGAAGAAAGCATATTTTAACAGTGATATTGCTTCAACAGTATGTATTTTCGGTGGTATTATGGGTATTGTAACAAGTTGGAACTCATTCTTCATGGGTGGTTCAAGAGCGATTGCCGCTTTATCTGAATCGCATATGGCACCGGGATTTTTGGCAAAAGTAAATAAGAAGACAAAAACACCGACAAATTCAATTCTTTTAGTTGGATTTATCGCAGTGATCGCTCCGTTCTTTGGAAAATCTATGATGACATGGATTACTGATGCCGGAAGTTTTGCGGTTTGTCTTGCATACCTGATGGTTTCTGCTTCTTTCTTAAAATTGAGAAAGAGCGAGCCGAATATGAACAGACCATATAAAGTAAAAAATGCAAAACTTGTTGGCGGCATGGCCGTTATCACAACGACAATTATGTGTCTGTTGTATATAGTTCCGGGCAATTCACAGTTAATCACTGAAGAGTGGGTAATTGTAGGAGCATGGATTCTTCTGGGAATTGCATTTTACGGATACGCGAGAAAACAATATAAAGAAAAATTTGGTACACGTCAGAAATTGATTTATGAAGACGTGGTGGAAGAAAAGCCAAAAAAAGTTAGAGAAAGAGTGGCAGCGAAAGCCTAGACAAATAAAAAGATGCAAAGGAATTGCAAATTCTTTTGCATCTTTTTTCATACTATGATACAATTTCTAAGAAAATAAAATGAAAAAAGCAGAGTAGAAATATGTGCGTTAAGTGCCGACCGGACGGGGAGTTGCCGGTGGGACGAAAAGTGATAACTTGCGGTACATATTTTGCATCCCGCCGCTGCACATGACAGATATGTTTGTACTGTATACCTGCTATGCGTGGCTTGAGGACTACTGCAAAGGAGGTATTTTTTATGGAACAAATGAAAGCACAGTTTAAAGACTCCTGGCAAGAGTTGAAGCATCTGAAGACGATTGTAGTGACGGCAATGTTTATTGCAATCGGTGTCGTACTTGGATTCTTTTTTACAATTCAGGTGACGGATTTTTTGAAAATAGGTTTTTCTTTTATTGCCAATGAAATGACGGCGCTGCTGTTCGGCCCTGTGGTGGGCGGAATTATGGGCGGAGTGACGGACATTATCAAATTTGTGTTAAAGCCGACAGGGGCGTATTTCTTCGGATTTACATTTAACGCAATTTTGGGAGCGGTCATCTATGGAATGATTTTATATCACCGTCCAATCAGTTTGAAAAGAATTTTAATTGCTAAAATAATTGTCGCAATTATTGTAAACTTATTGCTTGGAACATATTGGCTGCACATTATGTATGGCAAGGCGTTTTGGGCATTGATTCCGGTCAGACTGTGGAAACAGGTTATGTCTGTACCGATTGAAAGTTTTCTTTTCTATATTGTGGCGAAAGCCCTGTCAAAGGCAAGAATTTTTGAGTTAGTGAAAACAAAAAGATAAAAGGGAGTAAGCATGTATGGAAGAAAGGCAACCGATAGGTTTTATTGTAAAACAGATTAACAATATTTATGAAAAAGAACTGACAAAACGCCTTAAGGTACTCGGTATCACTTCTTCCCAATGTGCAGTTCTCAATTATCTGTTCCAAAGTAATCAGGAACATGTTACCCAAAGGGAGATAGAGAAAAATCTGCAGTTGAAGAATCCGACTGTGACAGGATTGTTGAAACGGCTTGATGAAAAAGGGTTTGTGCTTTGTGTACAAAGTCCCACTGACAAACGGTGCAAGAATATCTATCTGACAGAGAAAGCATTTGATATTCAAAAGAAAATGGAATCCGACAGGAAAAGGCTGGATAAACGGCTGACAATCGGAATGACAAAAAAAGAAGTAGAAGTATTCAGACGAGGTCTGGAAAAAGTGCTTTATAACATATCAGAACCGTAGGAGGAGATTAAAATGAGTTATGCAGATAAAGTATTTATAGAAATGTGCCGCGACATTATTGACAATGGAGTAAGCACGGAGGGGGAGAAGGTACGTCCGAAATGGGAGGACGGAAGTTTTGCCTATACGATGAAAAAGTTTTGTGTAGTGAACCGTTATGATTTATCGAAAGAATTTCCGGCTCTGACATTGCGCCGCACAGGAATCAAAAGCTGTGTAGATGAAATGCTTTGGATATGGCAGAAAAAATCAAATAACATCAATGATTTAAACAGCCACATCTGGGACAGTTGGGCAGATGAAGACGGCTCTATCGGGAAAGCATACGGCTATCAGATGAGTGTGAAACATCAGTATAAAGAAGGTATGATGGATCAGGTGGACAGAGTGATTTACGATCTCAAAAATAATCCGTACAGTCGTCGTATTATGACAAATATTTATGTACATCAGGATTTACATGAGATGAATCTGTACCCGTGTGCCTATAGCGTGACATTTAACGTGACGAAGAAAAATGACAGTGATAAATTAGTGTTAAATGCCATTTTAAATCAGCGTTCTCAGGACGTTTTGGCGGCAAATAACTGGAACGTATGTCAGTATGCAGTTCTTGTGCATATGCTTGCTCAGGTGTGTGATATGCAGGTCGGTGAACTTGTTCATGTCATTGCGGACGCTCACATTTATGACAGACATATCCCGCTGATTGAAGAATTGATTTCAAGAGAATCTTATCCGGCGCCTGCATTTTGGCTTAATCCGGAGATAAAGGATTTCTATGAGTTTACAACGGACGATGTGAGACTGGATAATTATCAGACCGGTCCGCAGATTAAAAATATTCCGATTGCAGTGTAAGGGGGGAGAAAGAAAATGAATTTAATTGTGGCAGTAGATAAAAATTGGGCGATTGGCTGTGGGAACAGACTGTTGGTCAGCATTCCGGCAGATATGAAATTTTTCCGCGAGACGACGACGGGGAAAGTGGTTGTCATGGGAAGAAAGACATTGGAAAGTTTTCCGGGGGGACAACCGCTTAAAAAGCGTACAAATATTGTGATGACAAAGGATAAAAATTATAAGGTGAAAGATGCAATTGTTGTCACAAGTTTGGAGGAGGTTTTGGAAGAACTGAAAAAATATGAGGAAGAAGATATTTATGTTATCGGAGGGGAAAGCATTTACAGACAACTTCTTCCGCATTGTAAAACAGCGTATGTGACAAAGATTGACCATGCATACGAGGCGGATACCTATTTTCCGAACTTAGATGAAATGGAAGATTGGAGTTTAACGGGAATTAGTGAGGAACAGACATATTTTGATTTGGAATATGTATTTGCGAGATATGAGAGAGTGAAAGGAAATGAAGAAAAGCATTAATCTTTTGGAAGGGCCGATTCTGCCGTCACTGTCAGGGTTGGCGCTTCCGATTATGGCGACATCACTTATCCAGATGGCGTATAACCTGACGGATATGATTTGGATTGGAAGAGTGGGAAGTTCAGCCGTGGCGGCAGTAGGGGCTGCCGGAATGTATATGTGGCTGGCAAACGGACTCGCTACACTGGCGAAAATGGGCGGTCAGGTAAAAGTAGCACAGGCTTTGGGGGCAAAAGAAAATAAGCAGGCAGTAAGTTACGCAAAAAGTGCACTGCAGTTAGGGATAACGTTGGGATTGATTTACGGTATCCTTTCCGTTGTTCTTGCGAATCCGTTGATTGACTTTTTTAAATTAAACAGTGCGAAAGTAGTTGCTGACGCAAAGATTTATTTACAGATTACTTGTGGGGGAGTTGTATTTTCCTTCCTGAACCAGATTTTCACGGGAATTATGACGGCAATGGGGAACAGCAGGACATCGTTTGTCGCGACAGCGGTGGGACTCGTTATTAATATTGTTATGGATCCGGTTCTTATTTTCGGCATAGGACCTTTTGCCGAGATGGGCGTTATGGGAGCGGGAGTGGCAACCGTTTTTGCCCAAATGATTGTAACAGCCGTATTTATTTTGGCGGCGCTGAAGGACGAGATTATTTTTCAGAAGGTCAGACTGCTTGAAAAGGTAGATAGGGAAAGCATGATGACGATTGTCAAAATCGGTTTTCCAACAGGTGTGCAGAGTATGATTTTCACAAGTATTTCCATGATTATCGCAAGAATGATTGCAGGTTTTGGGGATAGCGCGGTGGCGGTTCAGAAAGTAGGCTCTCAGATCGAATCGATTTCATGGATGACAGCGGAAGGATTCGGTGCTGCGGTAAATGCGTTTATGGCGCAGAATCACGGGGCGAAAAACAAAAAGCGAATTGTACAGGGATACAAGGTGGCGATGCGCATAGAAATTGTATGGGGAATTTTATGCACATTTATCCTTATTGTATTTCCGGAAGTTATCTTTAAAATTTTTATTCCGGAGGCAGATGTACTTCCGATGGGCGTGGACTATCTGAAAATTTTAGGAGTATCACAACTCTTTATGTGTATTGAACTGACGACCGCCGGAGCGTTCTCGGGACTTGGAAAAACAGTTCCGCCGTCAATTTCAAGTATCGTTTTGACAGCAGCGCGAATTCCTATGGCGGTGGCGCTCACATCGACGGCATTGGGGTTAAATGGAATCTGGTGGAGCATTACAATTTCAAGTATATTTAAAGGTGTTATTTTGACCGGCTGGTTCTTGATTTATCTGAAGAAAATGATGTCTGCAAAGGAATAAAGTGTGTTAGAATAGGGGTAAGAGAATAAAATCAGGAGGACAATCGATGAAAACATTGGAAATGAAGTATTTGGAGCGGCTTGCAGAAAAATATCCTACAATCGCTTCCGCTTCAACGGAGATCATCAACTTGCAGGCGATTTTACACTTACCGAAAAGCACGGAACATTTTCTGACGGATATTCACGGGGAGGACGAGGCGTTTACCCATGTGCTGAAAAACGGCTCGGGCTCAGTGAGGAGAAAGATTGATGAGGTGTTTGGCAATACGCTGACAAACAGGGATAAGAAATCCCTTGCCACCCTTATCTATTATCCGAAAGAGAAAATGGAACTTGTGCGGCATACAGAAACAGATATGGCAGATTGGTACAGAATTACACTGTATCGCTTAATAGAGGTTTGCAAATGTGCATCGGGAAAATATACGCGAAGCAAAGTGAGAAAAGCGCTGCCGAAAGATTTTGCCTATGTCATTGAAGAACTTTTGACGGAAAAATCAGATGCGGAAGATAAGGAACACTATTATAATTCCATTATTGACACAATTCTTCGCATTGGAAGGGCAGAAGAATTTATTATTGCCATGAGTGAACTGATACAGAGACTTGTGGTGGATCACCTTCATATTGTGGGAGATATTTTTGACAGAGGACCGGGTCCCCACAAGATTATGGATAAATTGAAAAAGTATCATTCGCTGGATATACAGTGGGGAAATCATGATATTCTCTGGCTTGGCGCTGCAGCCGGACAGTTGGCCTGCATTGCGAATGTTATCCGCATTTGTGCGAGATATGGAAATTTGGATATTTTGGAGGACGGATATGGTATTAATCTGCTTCCCCTTGCAACTTTTGCGGTAAATACATATAAGGACGATCCGTGCGGCTGCTTTCGGATAAAAGGGCAGCAGGGTTGCAGTTCGGCTGAGATGAATAATGAGATTAAGATGCACAAAGCCATTTCAATCATTCAGTTTAAACTGGAGGGACAGTTGATTGAGCGAAATCCACAGTTTCACATGAAAAACAGGCTGTTGTTACATTGGATTGATTACGACAGGGGAACCATACAGATTGGGGATAAAGAGTATGCCCTTTTGGATACGAACTTTCCGACGGTAGATGCGGATAACCCGTATGAACTGACGGAAGAAGAACAGGACATTATGGAAAGACTGCAAAAAGCATTTGTTAATTGTGAAAAACTGCAGGGGCATATGAAAGTATTGTTGTCCAAAGGAAGCCTTTATAAAGTATACAACGGAAATTTGCTTTATCACGGCTGCGTACCTTTAAATGAGGACGGAAGTTTTAAGGAAGTGCAGATCTACGGCAAAACATATCATGGAAAGGAACTATATGATGTTTTGGAAAGTTATGTGCGTAAAGCGTTCTTTGCCGCGGATAAAGTAGAAAGAGAGAGGGGCAAAAACCTGCTCTGGTACATATGGCTTCATGAGGATTCACCGCTTTTTGCAAAAGATAAAATGGCTACGTTTGAGCGCTATTTTCTTGAGGAGAAAGAAACCCATGAAGAGAAGAAAAATCCGTATTACTATCTTCTGGAAAATGGGGAAGTGATGAACCGTATTTTAGAAGAATTCGGTTTGCCAAAAGAGGGAAGCCATATTATCAACGGTCACGTTCCGGTGAAAAGCAAAGACGGAGAAAATCCGATAAAATGTAACGGAAAAGTGCTTGTCATTGACGGTGGATTTGCAAAATCTTATCAGAAAGAAACGGGGCTTGCGGGGTATACACTGATTTATAATTCATATGGAATGATTTTGGCAGCCCATGAACCGTTTGAGTCGAGAGAATCCGCGATTCAAAAAGAAACAGACATACATTCAGATACGTTTCTTGTCAAGCGGGTGGAGAAGAGGACTCTCGTTGAAGACACGGACACAGGGAAAGAATTAAAAGAACAAATGGCAGATTTGGAAAGGTTATTGGAGGCTTACCGTTCAGGAAAGATTGCAGAAAAATAGTATTGAAAACAAAAAAGCAGACAAAAAAGGAGAGGAAAGCCGTGGCGGTTTTCTTCTCCTTTTTGCATATCTATAAAGCAAATATTTTTGTTGCAATAGAAAAATAAATGATAATGGAACATGTATCCACGAGAGTAGTGATAAGCGGCGCCGCCATAATGGCAGGATCTAAATGTAATTTTTTCGCAAAAAGCGGAAGAACACAGCCGATTAACTTTGAGATAATAATGGTTGCAATCAGGGAAAGTCCGATAACAATCGCAAGTTTTGCATCGTGGTACATAATAAAAATGCGGATTCCGTTTGCAATGGCAAGTCCGGCACTGACTAAAAGTGCAATGCGGAATTCTTTAAACATAACACGGAAAATATCCGAAAATTTAATTTCTTCCAAAGCAAGTCCGCGGATAACTAAGGTTGAACTTTGTGAACCACAGTTTCCGCCTGTATCCATCAGCATTGGAATGAAAGATACAAGAAGCGGTATGGCTGCGAATGCGTTCTCGTATTTTGTGATAATTGCTCCTGTAATAGTGGAGGAAAGCATTAAGATCAAAAGCCATAAAAAACGGTTTTTTGCGTGAGAAAAAACGGAAGTTTCAAAATAAGATTTCTCACTTGGATTTACGGCTGCCATGATTGTAATATCTTCCGTTGCCTCATCGACCATAACTCCCATAGCGTCATCGACAGTGACGATACCGACCATTAAGTTTCCTGTGTCCAGTACGGGAATGGCAAGAAGACCATATTTAGAAAAAAGTTTGGCAACTTCTTCCTGGTCAGTGTGGGTGGAAACCGAGATGATTTCCGTTTCCATAATTTCTTCAATTACCGTCTCATCGTCCATTGTCATTAAATCTTTGGCGGATACGATACCGATTAAACGGCGATGCTCAAGGACGTAGCAGGTATAAATAGTTTCTTTATGAATCCCTACCGCCTTGATATGTGACATGGCATCTTTAACTGTCATGGATTTTTTCAGGTTGACATACTCTGTTGTCATAATACTTCCGGCGCTGTCGTCGGGATAATTTAACAGTTGATTAATGCTGTTTCGCTTTGTGCTGTCCACGGTGTCTAATATTCTTGTGACGAGATTAGCAGGAAGCTCTTCCAACATATCTACAGTGTCGTCCATATATAAGTCATCTAGCAGTTCCTTTAATTCTTTCTCCGTGAAAATATCTACAAGATAAGTCTGCATGGAGTTATTCATATTAGAAAAAACATCAGCGGCTTTGTCCTTTGGAATCAGACGGAATGCCAGTGCAAGTTCTTTATCGTCTAATTCAGAAAGTAAAATGGCAATGTCCACTGCATTCATGACGTCTAAAATGCTCCGAATAACTTTGAATTCTCTTTTTGCCAAAAGTTCCATAAAAATTGTTGTATTCATGATGACCTCTCCTTTGTTCTGTTTTTAGTTTATGTACAAATATTAAGGTATACCTACCGGCACCAGCGTCCATTACCATCACCTGCCTTTCTGCTCTTAAATAAATTCATATACGCTAAAAAACCTTGCCAAAGCCTAAACGATGACAAGGTATAAAAATACTCCCACATGGTACATCGTTCAAGCTTTAGTATCATAGGGCGTAAAAATTGCATTAGGTTATGCCTTGTTCCGACATAGCCTGCTAACCAACTAATCGTGTCTCCACAATTTTGCGGCAGCAATCTTAGGTAAAACCAAATCCCTATGGTAACCTCACCTACCGAGTGTCTTTATTACCATTTCATTCTAACGCGGAATAAATAGTGTGTCAAGAAAAATTAGCGGATTGATTTTAAATAAAAAAATATGGTATAATAAAACAGATTATGTTTTAGAAAGAGGTGATTTCCAAATGGAAGCGTATACAAGTTTTGCATCTGTCTATGATACATTTATGGATAATATCCCATACGAAGAATGGAGCGTTTATGTAAAAGAACTGCTGGAGGAATATGGGGTGACGGAAGGTCTTGTGCTGGAACTGGGCTGTGGAACAGGGACGATGACGGAACTGCTGGCGTCAGCGGGATATGACATGATTGGAATAGATAATGCGGAGGAAATGCTGGAGATTGCCCTTGAGAAGAAATTATCTTCCGACCATGATATTTTGTATCTGCTGCAGGATATGAGAGAGTTTGAATTATATGGCACGGTAAAGGCGGCAGTCAGTGTCTGCGATTCAATCAATTACATTATGGAAGAGGAAGAGCTGGAAGAAGTTTTCAGGTTGGTGAACAATTACTTAGATCCGAAGGGGATATTTGTTTTTGACTTCAATACAACTTATAAATACAGGGAAATTCTGGGTGACCGGACGATTGCAGAGAACAGGGAAGAGTGCAGTTTTATCTGGGATAACTATTATTATGAAGAGGAAGAGATAAATGAGTATGAATTGAGCCTGTTTATCAGGGAAGGAGGGTCGGATTGCTATCGCAAATATGAGGAGACTCATTACCAGAAAGCATACAGTCTGGAGACAATTCGGCGTCTTGTAGAACGTTCAGGGTTAGAATATATCACAGCATACGATGCATTTACCCATGAAAAACCAACGGAAAACAGTGAACGAATTTATGTAATAGCAAGGGAAAGAGGAAAATAGAGATGAAAGATTATATTGTAAGAGCAACAGCGGGAAACAATCAGATTCGTGCGTTTGCCGCAACAACAAAAGAAGCAGTGGAGAAAGCAAGACAGGCTCACAATACAAGTCCGGTTGCAACAGCCGCACTTGGAAGACTGCTTACAGGCGGAGCGATGATGGGAAGTATGATGAAAAATGATACAGATATGCTTACCATTCAGATTAAATGTGACGGTCCGATTAAAGGGCTGACTGTCACGGCTGACAGACATGGAAATGTAAAGGGATATGTGGAAAATCCGGAGGTGATGTTACCGCCGAATAAGCAGGGAAAACTTGATGTTGCCGGAGCATTGGATTTAGGTGTGTTAAGCGTTATTAAAGACATGGGCTTAAAAGAGCCGTATGTGGGACAGACGATTTTGCAGACAAGCGAGATTGCGGAAGACTTAACTTATTATTTTGCGACATCGGAACAGGTTCCGTCCTCAGTGGGACTTGGCGTTTTGATGGAGAAAGATAATACGGTAAAACAGGCAGGAGGGTTTATCGTGCAGGTTATGCCGTTTATCGAGGAAGAGGTATTGTCTAAACTGGAAGAAAACATAAAGAAGATTTCTTCTGTAACGTCGATGCTGGATAAAGGATACACACCGGAAAATATTTTGGAAGAAGTACTGGAAGGGTTAGATGTGGAATTTACGGATACGGTTCCGACACAGTTTTATTGCAACTGCACAAAAGAAAGAGTGGAAAAAGCCATTATCAGTATCGGTAAGAAAGATATTCAGGAAATGATAGATGATGGAAAAGAAATAGAAGTAAATTGCCATTTCTGTAATACGAACTATACATTTTCCGTAGAAGAATTAAAAGAAATGTTAAAAAGGAGCAGATAGAAATGAAACAGGGGTTTGTAAAAGTAGCAGCGGCAACACCGGACATTAGGGTGGCAGATATTTCTTACAATACGGAACAGATTTGCAAACTGATTGATGAGACGGTTGCCAACGGGGCTAAAATAGTCGTTTTCCCGGAACTTTGTGTGACGGGATATACTTGTGGAGATTTGTTTTTCCAGGATATTTTATTGGAGCGTTCAAAAGAAGCGTTAAATGAAATTGCGGAGTACACGAAAGATAAAGATGCGCTAGTGTTTGTAGGTGTTCCGTTAGCGATTAATGGAAAATTATATAATGTGGCGGCAGCGTTAAACCGTGGGAAAATCATCGGGCTGGTGACAAAAACATTTTTGCCGAATTATTCCGAATTCTATGAGATGAGAACATTTCAGGCGGGGCCGGAAGAGGCGAGAGTTATTTTGTATGAGGGAGAGCAGGTCGCATTTGGACCGCAGATTCTTTTTAAGGCGAAAAATATGGAAGGGTTGATTGTATCAGCGGAAATCTGTGAGGACGTCTGGTCACCTATTCCGCCAAGTATTATGGCAGCGACGGCGGGAGCGACAATTCTCGTCAACTGTTCGGCCAGCAGTGAAACTTACGGAAAAGACGGGTACAGAACTTCTCTGATTTCGGGACAGTCCGCACGAATGATCGCAGGGTATGTGTACGCCAATGCAGGCGCGGGAGAATCCACGACAGATTTAGTTTTTGGCGGACATAACATTATTGCAGAAAATGGTATGGTGCTGAAAGAATCAAGACGATATATGAACGATGTGATTTATTCGGAGATAGATGTGCATCGTCTGCTGAACGAAAGAAGAAAGAACACAACTTTCCAACAGATGAGCGGGAAACATTTCTTGGTTACGGTACCTTTTGAAATTGAAAAGGAAGAGACGGAATTGACAAGAAGTATTTCGCAGATGCCGTTTATTCCTGAAGATGAAAAAGAAAGAGATGAGTGCTGCGAGGAAATTTTAATGATTCAGGCGTTAGGATTGAAGAAACGTCTTCAGCACACAAATTGCCGAAATGTTGTTATAGGCGTATCGGGAGGTTTGGATTCCACATTGGCATTGCTTGTGGCAGTAAAAACATTTGATATGCTCGGCATTGACAGAAAAAATATCACTGCAGTGACAATGCCTTGCTTTGGGACAACGGACAGAACATATCAGAATGCCTGTGTTCTTATTGAGAAACTGGGTGTAACTCTTAGAGAAATCTCCATTCAGGAGGCGGTCAGAAATCACTTTAAAGATATCGGCCAGAGAGAAGACCTTTTTGATACAACTTATGAGAACGCACAGGCCAGAGAGAGAACGCAGGTTTTAATGGATATTGCAAACATGGAAAACGGTATGGTAATCGGAACGGGAGATATGTCGGAACTGGCGCTTGGTTGGGCAACGTATAACGGCGATCATATGTCCATGTACGGAGTGAATTCTTCCATTCCGAAAACATTTGTACGGTTTATCGTAAAACACTGTGCAGTGGAATGTGAAGATGAAACGTTGAAAAAAGCATTATTTGATATTTTAGATACGCCAATCAGCCCTGAACTGCTCCCTGCAAAAGAAGGAGAAATTGAGCAGAAAACGGAAGATTTGGTAGGTCCTTACGAGTTGCATGATTTCTATCTGTATTACATGCTTCGTTACGGATACGAGCCTTCCAAAATATATCGTCTTGCGAGAAAAGCATTTGCGGGCGTTTATGAAGATGAGACAATTTTAAAATGGCTGAAGAGTTTTTGCAGACGTTTCTTCACACAGCAGTTTAAGCGCTCATGCCTGCCGGACGGACCAAAAGTGGGAACGGTAGGTTTATCGCCAAGAGGTGATTTGAGAATGCCGAGTGATGCGTGTGTAACAATTTGGTTAGAGGAGTTAGAGCGGTTGTAAAAAAGGAGCTGGGTATCAATGGATAAAAAATGGGCGGAAACATATAGAAAACAAGTGCGTTTTGGAACTGCAGCGATTTATATTATTGTCGTTGCCTGGTTGTTTTTTACGGGGTGCGAATTATTTAGAACTGGTGATATAAACGGAACGTGGTGGCTTTTTACGATTGTTGTATTGGGATTGGAACTTGGTTTTAGATTTTGGAAAAGAAATCAGATGAAGAAAATACAAGATGTTTTATACGAAGAGTGCGATCCGTTTCGTTTTAAGGAAATATATGAATATTTTCGTGCAAAAACAAAAAAAGAACGAATAAAAAGTTTGTACAGTATTCAGATTTCTACCGCTCTCCTTATGCAGGGATATGAAGATTCGGCATATGAATTGATGAATCAAATAGATTTTTCTGACTTGCCTCCCCGATTTGAGTTGAGTTACTATGATTTTATGAGAATGTATTTTTCCTGTAAGAATGACGAGCAACAATTGGTAAAAGTGAAAGGTGTCTTTGAAAGGAGACTGGGAAATGCCAAAGCAATGGAAAGAAAATTGATTATTCAGCAGATAAAATATATGGACTTGCAGGTGGCCGTTCATCGGAGAGATTATGCAATCTATGATAAATTGATTTTGGAATGTACTTCCGACATGACCCGAATGCTTCAGAAAGTTTCCGTATATATGCTAATGGCAAGAGCAGAGTTTGGAAGAGGAAATGCAGATAAAGCAAAAGAATATTGTCAATTCGTTTTACAACATGGAAATCGTACATACTATGTGGAAAATGCCAAAAAACTTCTGGCTGTTCTGGACGGACAAGAAGAGGAAGAGCAGAGTGCGACAGAAAGTGTGCAGTGGGAAGAAAACCAGTTATATAAAGAAAAACCGGATTTAAAATTTTTTGACGGCAGAAAAAAATACAGACGAAGACAAAGAATGAACTATCTGCTTTGGATAGTTTTTGGATATGCGATTGGTTTTATTATTTATGGGGCTATGGGACTTAAACTTCATCAGGAGTTATCAAATATGGAAGTGGAAGTGTGGCTCTGGGGAAACAGGGCGCTGTTTGTACTTCAATTTGGTTTTTTGGGCGGCTTACTGATAGCGGGAGTGATTAACGGAGTGTATCTTTTTTTGAAAGTCATCAGTAAGTTGTCACTGGCAATGAAAATAGTTATTATTGTGTTTACGATACCATTTTTCTTAGTTGCAGGTTCGATATCCGTGATACCATATTGTGTTTATCAGATAGTTATGATTGTAAAAGAACGTGAAAAGAAAAAGTAGGGGTGCAATTTAGAGTGCATTCGTGGTATACTACTAAATAGAATGAAGCGATAAAAAGAAGAGGTGTATTATGAGCGAAGAACAATTACAGACAGAAACTATGGCAGATTATGAAGATCAGTTTGATGTGGCAAATCCGTGGAATATTGTCAAACGTTATATGGAAGAAGGAACAACTCTTTCTGTTAAGGTAGAAGGAATTGTAAATGGCGGAGCAATTGCTTATATTGAAGGAATCAGAGGATTTATTCCTGTTTCCCGTCTTTCTCTTTCATATGTGGAGAATGTGGAATCGTACTTATTAAAAGAACTGGAAGTGCGCGTTATTGACGTGGATCAGGCGGAGAATAAACTGGTATTATCTGCCAGAGAAATTTTAAAGGAAAAAGAAAATAAGGAAAAAGCACGCAGACTGAGCGCCGTGGAAGTGGGAAGTGTTTTGGAAGGTACGGTAGAATCATTACAGACTTACGGTGCGTTCGTCCGTTTGGAAAATGATTTGTCAGGACTTGTACATATTTCCCAGATTTCCGACAAACGTATCAAATCACCTAAAGATGTATTGTCAGCAGGCGACGCGGTTACGGTTAAAGTGATCGGAATTAAGGACGGTAAAATCAGCCTTAGCATGAAAGCGCTGATTGAACCGGAAGAGGAAGTTGTAGAGGAAGTGGAAATCCCTAAAGCGGAGGAAATCGGCACAAGTTTAGGAGATTTATTTAAAAATATTCAACTGTAGAAAATAAGTTGATTTGGCTAAGAAAACAGTCATGGAAGTATGTTCTTTGACTGTTTCTTTTCACTTTCGAGAACAATTGAGACGAGGAGTGAATATGGAGTTTATGGAAAGTAAGAGAGGAAGAAAAGTGTATGTGGTAGGGCATAAGAATCCTGACACGGATTCTATTTGTTCCGCACTGGCATATGCGAATTTAAAAAAGCAGATTACGGGAGATGACTATGTCGCTAAAAGAGCAGGGCAGATTAACGAAGAGACACAGTATGTGTTAAAACGTTTTGGAGTGACGCCTCCGGGGCTGCTGAACAATGTCCAGACGCAGGTAAAAGACATTGACATTAATAAGATGTCGGGTGTGGAGAGCAGTGTTTCCATTAAGAAAGTCTGGGCGTTGATGAAAGAGAACAATGCGAAGACGATGCCGGTTACGGCGAACGGTGAACTGGAAGGTTTGATTACAATAGGAGATATTGCCACATCATATATGGAAGTGTATGACAGTAATATTTTGGCATCTGCGAGAACACAGTACAGAAGTATAGCAAATACATTGGACGGAGAGATTGTGACCGGGAATGAACATGCGTATTTCATTAAAGGAAAAGTGGTTATCGCTGCATCAAGCCCTGAGTTGATGGAAAATTTCATTGAGCAGGACGATTTGGTTATCTTGGGAAACCGTTATGAATCACAGTTATGTGCTTTGGAGATGGACGCAAGTTGTCTTGTCGTGTGTCAGAACGCAACGGTATCCAAAACAATTAAAAAGATTGCCGAAGAGAGAAGTTGTGTCATTATCCGCACCCCTCATGATACGTTTACGGTGGCGAGATTGATTAACCAGAGTATTCCGGTAAAGCATTTTATGACAAAAGAAAATTTCACTGCATTTAAGACAAGTGATTACATTGACGATATTAAGGAAGTGATGACGAAAAAACGTTACCGCGATTTCCCTGTCATCGACAAACACGGCAGGTTTGTCGGATTTATTTCCCGCAGGCGTTTGTTGGACGCAAAGAAAAAACAGCTTATTCTTGTAGACCACAATGAGAAAACGCAGGCGGTTGACGGAATAGAGGAAGCGGATATACTGGAGATTATCGACCATCACCGCTTGGGAACAGGAATAGAGACGGTAGGTCCCGTATACTTTAGAAATCAGCCGGTAGGCTGTACGGCAACAATTGTATATCAGATGTATTTGGAAAATCATGTGGAGATTGATGAGACGACAGCGGGACTTCTCTGTTCGGCAATAACTTCTGACACACTTATGTTCCGCTCGCCAACATGCACGGCAGTGGACGAGAAAGCCGGAAGAGAACTTGCGGAGATTGCTCATATTGATATTGAAGAACTTGCGGGTAATATGTTTAAAGCCGGAAGTAATCTTGTCAATAAGACAGCAAAAGAAATCTGTTTCCAGGACTTTAAAAAGTTCGAGGTAAGCGGAGTTGACTTTGGCGTAGGTCAGATTAACTCAATGAGCAGGGAAGAACTGGAAGAGATCAAACAACGTATTTTACCGTATTTAAAAACCGCACTTGTGGAAAAAGGAATCGATATGATGTTTATTATGTTGACAAACATTATAGAGGAAGCGACAGAACTGCTCTGTGTCGGAAATAATGCAAGGAATCTTGTGCTGGAGGCGTTTGATTTGTCGGCAGATACGGAAGATATTATTTTAAAAGGAGTTGTTTCCCGTAAGAAACAGTTAATACCGGCAATTGTAGTATCATTGCAGAGTTAAGGAGAAAAAATGGCAAAACAGACATGGAAAGCAGGAAATATGTTATATCCGCTGCCTGCAGTTATGGTTAGTATGGCGGACGGGGAAGGAAAATCCAATATTATAACAGTGGCATGGGCGGGGACGGTTTGCACAAATCCGCCAATGCTGTCGATTTCCGTTCGACCGGAAAGATATTCTTATGACATTTTAAAAAGAACTGGAGAATTTGTTGTAAATCTCACAACAGAAAAACTGGCCTATGCGACAGACTATTGCGGAGTCCGTTCCGGAAGAGATGTGGATAAATTTAAGGAAATGAAACTGACGGAAGAGAAAGCAAGTATCATCAATGCACCTCTCATAAAGGAAAGTCCGGTCAATATTGAATGCAAAGTGAGAAAGATTGAAGAGTTAGGCTCACATCACATGTTTCTGGCAGACGTGGTGGCGGTCAACATTGATGAAAGATATTTGAATGAGAAAAATAAATTCGAGTTGTCAAAGGCGAAACCGCTTGTATATTCTCACGGAGAATACTATGGTGTCGGAAATCTGCTTGGGACATTTGGATATAGTGTCAGAAAGAAAAAGAAGAAGTAAGATAACAGGTGTAACAGCCTGTTATTTTCGTTATGAAGAGAAAGTTTTATACAATGGCTTCATATTCTTTATAGAGTATGATGATGAAAAAAGGGTTGTATAAAGTGAAGAAGATAAAGAAGTTATTATGTCTGTGTGGATTTCTGTATACGTTAGTTTTATTTCAGACATTGGGGATAAGTTTCCTGCATAAAGAAAAGGTGGTAGAAACAGGGAAGGTACTGTCGGAAAAACCACAGATAGCGATTACATTTGACGACGGACCAAGCGAGAAGTATACGCCTCAACTGTTGGACGGACTAAAGGAAAGAAATGTGAAAGCCAGTTTCTTTGTGATAGGGAAAATGGCAGAGAAAAATCCCAAATTGATTAAGCGGGAGCAGGAAGAGGGGCATCTAATTGGAAATCATACATATAATCATGTGGATATCAGCAAAATGTCAGATGAGGCGGCAGTGACGGAAATCGAAAAGACAAATCAGACGATTGAAAAAGTCACGAAAAAAGATGTGGAATATCTTCGCGCTCCTTTTGGAAGCTGGAAGAAAAATTTGGTTGCAAGAATGAATGTTTTTCCGGTGACATGGTCCGTGGATCCGCTGGACTGGACAACGGAAAACAGCGATGAAATTGTCAACAAAGTAGTGACGGAGGTAAAAGAAAATGATATTATATTAATGCACGACTGCTATCAGAGTTCGGTCGATGCAGCCCTTCGGATTATTGATATTTTGCAGAAAGAAGGGTATGAATTTGTTACGGTGGATAAACTTATAGTAGATTAGGATAGATTGGAGAATAGAATGATAAATGAATATTCCAGAACAGAATTGTTAATCGGAGAAGAAGGAGTTTCCAGACTGAAAAAATCTTCGGTGATGGTCTTCGGAGTGGGAGGCGTAGGCTCTCACTGTATAGAAGCGCTTGCAAGAAGCGGAGTGGGCAAACTGATTCTTGTGGACAACGACGTAGTTTCCATGACGAACATTAACAGACAGTCCATTGCCTATCACAGTACGGTAGGAAAATATAAAACCGAAATCATGAGGGACAGGATAAAAGATATTTGTCCGGAGATAGAAGTGGTGACATATGAAACGTTTGTATTACCTGAGAATATAGACACATTGTTTACGGAAAAGGTGGATTATATTATTGATGCCATTGATACGGTGACGGCAAAACTTGTGCTGGTTGAAATGGCAAAAGAGAAAAATATTCCGATAATCAGCAGTATGGGTACGGGAAATAAACTGCACCCGGAGAGATTTGAAGTTACGGACATATATAAAACATCGGTTTGTCCGCTCTGTAAAGTGATGAGAAAAGAATTGAAGGCAAGGGGCATACGAAAATTAAAAGTGCTGTACTCAAAGGAACAGCCTGTAGATACTTCGGGAAAAGTGATTGAGGAAAAGATGGGAAAACGTCGTTCTCTTCCGGGAAGCATATCGTTTGTTCCCCCTGTGGCGGGACTGATTATTGCAGGAGAAGTGGTAAGAGAATTGGCGGGAGTTTAGGAGAAACGATATGGATTTATTTGAATATATGCGGGAAAACACAAAAGAGAAAGAATCACCGTTAGCGTCACGACTTCGCCCGACAAAACTGGAGGAGGTAGTAGGGCAGCAGCATATTATCGGGAAAGATAAGTTGCTCTATCGCGCCATCAGGGCAGACAAATTAAGTTCCATTATCTTTTATGGACCTTCGGGAACGGGAAAGACAACTCTGGCGAAGGTAATTGCGAATACGACAAGCGCAGAGTTTATGCAGATGAACGCAACAATTGCAGGTAAGAAAGATATGGAAGCCGTAATTGAGCAGGCAAAAAACAACTTGGGAATGTATGGTAAGCGAACAATTCTGTTTATTGATGAGATTCATCGGTTTAATAAGGGGCAGCAGGATTATCTGTTACCGTTTGTGGAGGACGGTACGGTTATTTTAATCGGGGCAACAACAGAAAATCCTTATTTTGAGGTAAATGGAGCGCTGATTTCCCGATCCAGCGTATTTGAATTGAAACCGTTGGAAAGAGAAGATATAAAAATTTTGCTGAAACGTGCAGTGTACGATACAGAAAAAGGCATGGGAACTTATCGCGCAGAGATAGATGAAGATGCGCTGGAATTTCTCTCAGACATTTCCGGCGGAGATGCAAGAAATGCGTTAAATGCCGTAGAACTGGGAATACTGACAACTCCACGAAGCGATGACGGGAAAATACATATCACGTTGGAAGTGGCAGAGCAGTGTATTCAGAAGAGAGTCGTGCGCTATGATAAAACAGGTGATAATCATTATGATACGATTTCGGCATTTATTAAAAGTATGCGTGGCTCTGATCCGAACGCGGCGGTATATTATTTGGCGAAGATGCTGTATGCAGGAGAGGATATTAAATTTATTGCAAGGCGCATAATGATTTGCGCATCGGAAGATGTGGGCAATGCAGATCCCAATGCGCTGACGGTGGCCGTGTCGGCTACTCAGGCGGTGGAGAGAATCGGTATGCCCGAGGCGAGGATTATCTTAGCGCAGGCAGTGACGTATGTGGCGTCCGCTCCAAAGAGTAATGCTTCCTACATGGCGATTAATAATGCGATGGATAATGTAAAAAGGAAAAAGACAACGGTTCCGTCACATTTGCAGGATTCCCATTATAAGGGAGCGGGGAATTTGGGGCATGGCATAGGATATAAATATGCTCATGATTATCCGGAACATTATGTGAAACAGCAGTATCTTCCTGATGAGATAAAGGAGGAGACTTTCTATCACCCTACAGAAAACGGGCATGAAAAAGTGATAAAAGAATATTTGGATAAAATAAAAGCACGCTCTTACTAGGGGAACGTGCTTTGCTTTGTTTATAACAGATTTTTCATCAGAAAAGCATAGATTTCTTCGTTTTTCTGACGCCAATTATTTGTGATGGCTTCTGCCTCATGCTCAGACGGAACAGTCAGAACAAGTTCCATAAGACTTGCGTTGTTTTCAATAATCTGACAGCGCACGGAAAACTCCTGATTGGCATTTGGAAAGTAATCTGCTTTGACGGAAACGTCATTTTTTAATTCATATTTATGCTCTTTGAAAAATGCGTCTATATCATCGCGAATGGCAGGAGATAATTTATTGATAAAAAACTGGATTGTTTCACTGCCTTCTTCCGTCAGATGATATAAAGTACGGTTATGGGTTGTCTCTTCGTGAATAAATCGGGCCTCCACCATCTCTGACAGTGCCTGCTGCAATTTAAAATAAGTGGTATAGCCTTTATCCAAAATAAATTCTGAAATTTGTCCGTTTGTAAGAGGAAAATCAACTTTTTCCAACATATACAATATAATCAATTTGTATAAAGTAAAGGTTTCAGACATACAAACACCCCTTTCTATTGCGGGAAATATTCCTTTCCCTGCCATATGTCTTCGCTTTTGAAATATCGCTGTATGGAATTCAAGACAAAACGCTTGCTGCCTGTCCAAAGCGGCGCGATAAGTAAATCTTTAGGACCGTCACCAGTGAGCCTGTGTACCACAATATCTGGACGGAGTAAAGAGATACATCTACTTAATAATACCATATATTCCTCTAAAGAGGGAAGATAAAATTTATCATTTTTAAAAAATACCGCCATGTCAGTTCCTTTTAGGATATGCAGTAATTGAAGTTTGATGCCCTGAATGTCTAATTGATTCAGGTAGGAAATAGTTTCGAGCATCATCTCTTCGGTTTCATTTGGAAGCCCGAGAATCGTGTGGACAATAACCGTAATTCCAATAGCGCGAAGATTTTTCACGGCAGATTCAAAGACGTCAAGAGTATATCCCCGTCGGATAAATTCGGCACTCTTTTCATGTATAGTCTGTAAACCCAATTCAACCCAAACGGGCTTAATTTGATTTAATTTTGCAAGTAAATCCAAAACATCTTTTCCGAGACAGTCAGGTCTTGTTGCGATGGAAAGAATTTTAATTTCCGGTTCCTGAATGGCTTCGGTGAAAATCTTTTCTAAATGAGAAACGGGAGCGTACGTATTTGTATATGCCTGAAAATAGGCGATATAAGAATGTCCTTTATATTTTCTTTCTACCAGTTTCTTGCCGTAGGCAATCTGTTCTCTGATGTCTATGGAGGAAGGGGCGGAAAAGTCTCCCGAGCCGCCCGCACTGCAGAAAATGCAACCTCGACTATCCAAAGTCCCATCGCGGTTTGGACATGTCATTCCTCCGTTTAAAGAAAGCTTATATAATTTTTCACCATAAACTTCTTTTAAATAATAATCAAGAGAATAGTAGCGTTTATCACCCCACCGCTTCATCAGATAAGAGATTTTACCGCATTGCTTACTGCATCGGCAACGCGCGGATCAAATGCTTCCGGGAGAATGTTTGTGTCGCTTAATTCTTCGTCTGATACAAGACCGGCGATGGCGTTTGCAGCAGCAAGTTTCATCTCCTCCGTAATCTGTGTGGCGCGTCCTTCCAAAGCGCCTTTGAAAATACCCGGAAAGGCAACGACATTATTTACCTGATTTGGGAAATCGGAACGGCCTGTGCCAATGATTCTTGCCCCTGCTTCTTTTGCGAGATCAGGCATGATTTCAGGAACAGGGTTTGCCATGGCAAATAAAATAGCGTCTTTATTCATGGACTGTACCATTTCTTTTGTGACAATATTTGGAGCGGAAACACCGATAAAAATATCAGCGCCATTTAAAGCGTCAGCAAGAGAACCTGTTTTCTCCTCAAGGTTTGTCACATCGGTCATCTTTTCCTGCGCCCAGTTCAGATTAGGGGAGGCTTTGGAAATCATTCCGTTAATATCACACATCGTAATGTGTTTAAATCCGTAAGTGAGTAAAAGTTTTGTGATGGCAATTCCGGCGGAACCGGCGCCGTTTACAACAACTTTACAATTCTCTTTTTCTTTTCCCGTGATTTTCAGTGCGTTAATAATTCCGGCTAATACAACGATGGCAGTTCCATGCTGGTCATCATGGAAAACGGGAATATCAAGAAGCTCTTTTAAACGTTCCTCTATTTCAAAACAGCGAGGGGCAGAAATATCTTCCAGATTGATTCCGCCAAAGGCAGGAGCGATATTTACTACCGTTTTGATAATTTCCTCTGTGTCTTGTGTGTCAAGGCAGATTGGAACGGCGTTGACATTTCCGAATCCTTTAAAAAGAACAGCCTTTCCTTCCATAACGGGAAGAGCGGCATAAGCACCGATATTTCCAAGTCCGAGAACTGCGCTTCCATCAGAAACGACTGCGATTGTATTTGATTTCATTGTGTATTTGTAAACGGCATCTCTGTCTTCGGCAATTACTCTGCAAGGCTCTGCAACACCCGGAGTATATGCGATTGCAAGGTCTTCGCGAGAATTTACTTTTGCCTTTGCTACAGTTTCGATTTTCCCTTTCCATTGTTCGTGCATTTGTAATGCTTTTTCGTTTGTTGTCATAATTTCACACCTTTTCCTTATTTTTACATAGTCAAATAAAATATTGACGGTTTCTCTGTACATAATATACCATTCCTGCGAAAGCAAATCAACTGCATAAAGTTTGTGAGAAACCCTTTGCATTTTATAAAAAATAGTGTATAATTACCACATAATTCAGAAAAGTCAGTTCTGACGAGAGATTCCCATAGTGTTAAGTGAATAAGGAAGGAAGAAAGATAATGAGAGAAAAATATGAGTCTTTGCCATTGGCAACATTAAGAGATTTAGCAAAAGCAAGACATTTAAAAGGTGTTTCGACAATGAAAAAGGCGGACATTATTGAGTTAATGTTAGAGGAAGATGAGAAAGACAATACGAAAGCCGTGAGAGAAGAAGTGAAAAATGAAAAATCAGGAACGGCAGATATTGAACAATTAGACAGCGGAATTGTGGCAAATGGTATTTTAGAAGTTCTTCCGGACGGATATGGGTTCATTCGTTGTGCCAATTATCTTCCGGGGGAAAACGACGTATATGTGTCTCCGTCACAGATTCGCCGTTTTAATTTAAAAACAGGTGATATTGTTGAGGGAAATACAAGGGTGAAATCTCCGACAGAGAAATTCAGTGCGCTGTTGTATTTGACAAAAATAAACGGCATGAATCCGGCGGAGGCGTCAAAAAGAGGCTGTTTTGAAGATATGACACCTATTTTCCCAAATGAAAGATTGCATTTGGAAGGACCGGGAAGCAGTGCGGCAATGCGTATTGTCGATTTGATTTCCCCGATTGGAAAAGGGCAGCGTGGTATGATTGTTTCTCCGCCAAAAGCGGGAAAAACTACATTATTAAAAGAAGTTGCACTTTCCATTTTGAAAAACAATCCGGAAATGCATATACTGATTCTGCTGATTGATGAAAGACCGGAAGAGGTGACGGATATTCGGGAGGCGATTTGCGGTAAGAACGTGGAAGTAATTTATTCTACATTTGATGAGTTGCCGGAGCATCATAAACGTGTCTCAGAAATGGTAATTGAGCGCGCAAAGAGGTTGGTGGAACATAAAAAAGACGTTACTATTTTATTGGACAGTATCACAAGACTTTCAAGGGCGTATAACCTTACGGTTTCCCCAAGCGGAAGAACACTTTCAGGTGGTTTGGATCCGGCTGCGCTTCACATGCCGAAGAGATTTTTTGGTGCTGCGAGAAATATGCGCGAGGGAGGAAGTCTGACGATTCTCGCAACGGCACTTGTGGATACCGGAAGTAAGATGGACGATGTGATTTATGAAGAATTTAAAGGTACGGGTAACATGGAACTTGTACTGGATAGAAAGTTACAGGAAAAGAGAGTATTCCCTGCCATTGATATTGTGAAATCAGGCACAAGAAGAGAAGACCTTCTGTTGACGGCAGATGAGCAGGAAGCGGTAAACAATATGCGCAAGGCGTTAAACGGAATGAAAGCGGAAGAGGCGGTAGACAATATTTTAAATATGTTTTCACGCACAAAAAATAATGAGGAGTTAGTGCAGACTGTACGAAAAACAAAGTTCATATAAAAGAAATCTCCACTCGGAAGTTATTGACTTGAAATAAAAGTTAGTTTATACTAATATCGAAAATTAAGTTAATAATGGAGAGAACAAATGAATATAGAGAAAAAGCGGGAAAACGAAAAGGAAATGCTGCGCACGATGATTACGGTGTACTGCAGGGGAGTGCATAAGACAAAAGGACAACTTTGTCCTGAATGTAAGGAATTACTGGAATATGCATTGTTTCGGACGGAAAAATGCCCGTTTATGGCAACGAAAACGTTCTGCAGCGCATGTAAAGTACACTGTTATACAAAAGAGAAGCAGGAAAAGATAAAGGCAGTTATGAAATATGCAGGTCCGAGAATGATTTTTTCTCACCCTCTGCAGGCAGTTAAACATATGTGGGTGACTATAAAAGGGAAAATAAAGTAAAATCATTTAGAAACAACTTGCAAAGCAGATGAAATTGTGATATAATCAAAAAGATGTTTAAGAAAAATGCTAATGCGTAGGAAACTATGCACAAATAAAAATAGAGAGGTGAAATCATGAGAGAAGGAATCCATCCAGATTATTATCAGGCAACAGTAACTTGTAACTGTGGTAACACATTTGTAACTGGTTCTACAAACGAAGACATTCACGTAGAAATTTGTTCAAAATGTCACCCATTCTACACAGGACAGCAGAAAGCGGCTCAGGCTCGTGGTCGTGTTGACAAGTTTAACAAGAAATACGGAATTCAGGCATAATAGAATCCAGCATTTACAGGTTGAGGTTGCAAAACCTCAACCTTTGTTGCGTTAAGGAGAAGATTGGAGGTAAATGATGAAATCGTCCAATATCGGAGGTCAGGCTGTTTTAGAAGGCGTGATGATGAAAAACGGAGAAGACTACGCTGTTGCAGTGAGAAAGCCTGACGGTGAAATAGAAGTGAAGAAAGATATTTACAAGGGGATTGTAAAATGGAAATTTCTCACAAAGACACCATTTATAAGAGGGATATTTAATTTTATTGACTCATTGGTGCTTGGTATGAAAACATTAACCTATTCCTCAGAGTTTTATGAAGAAGAGGAAGAAAAGATTCCTCTGACGGAGGAAGAGGAGAGAAAGAAGAAGAAAAAAGAATCTATTCTGACGGGAGTGACTGTTGGAGTTTCCGTAGTGCTTGCCGTGGGGATTTTTATGGTTCTGCCTTACTACCTGATTAGTTTTGCGGAGAATATCGTTCATTCAAAGGCAGCGCTTGCGGCGCTGGAAGGGATTATCCGTATTCTTATTTTTATCGCATATATTTTAATGATATCAAAAATGGAAGATATAAAACGTGTTTTCATGTATCATGGAGCGGAACATAAATGTATTAACTGCATAGAGCATGGCATGGAACTGAATGTGGACAATGTGAGAAAAAGTTCTAAGCAGCATAAAAGATGCGGGACAAGTTTTCTTTTGTTTGTTATGATTGTCAGTTGCGTAATGATATTCTTTATCCGTTCGGATTCCCAGTTAGTAAAAGTCGGGCTTAGAATCGCACTTATTCCGGTAATTGCAGGAATTTCTTATGAACTGATAAAATGGGCGGGAAACAGTGATAATCCGATTGTAAATCTGTTGAGTAAACCGGGATTATGGCTTCAAAATCTGACGACAAAAGAACCGGACGATGATATGATAGAAGTTGCCATTCAATCTGTTGAGGCGGTGTTTGACTGGAGAACTTATCAAAAAGAAACATATGGAGTGAGTGAAGAATGACACTGGAAGAAGCGTATGGTTTTGGAAAACGGACATTGGAGGAACATAAAATTGCAGATGCGTCCATAGATGCATGGATTCTTTTGGAGTACATAACCAAAATCAGCAGAGCGATGTACTATGCCAATCCGAAACGGGAAATGACGGGAGAACAGAAAACACAATATAAATATTTTGTTGAGGAGAGGGCAAAAAGAATTCCCCTCCAGCATCTGACAAAAGAACAGGAATTTATGGGATTATCTTTTGAGGTGAATGAACATGTGTTGATTCCGAGACAGGACACGGAAGTGCTGGTGGAGACTGTTCTGGAAGATTTAGAGGAAAATATGCGTGTTCTCGATATATGTACAGGCTCGGGGTGTATTTTAATCAGTCTGTTAAAAATAATGCGCGGCGTAAAAGGAGTCGGCGTTGACATTTCCGAAGAGGCGCTGGAAGTGGCGCGGAGAAATGCGCAGAAACATGATATGGAAGCCGTTTTTATCCAAAGTGATCTGTTTGAAAATGTGGAGGGAACGTATGATGTGATTGTGTCAAATCCCCCTTATATTAAAACGGAAGAAATAGAAAAACTGGAGGAGGAAGTGAAACTGCACGATCCAATGCTTGCGCTTGACGGGAAGGAAGACGGACTTTATTTTTACCGTAAGATAATAAAAGAGAGCAGAAAATATTTGAAAAGAAATGGAAAATTGTATTTTGAAATAGGAAATACCCAGGGAGAAGAAGTAAAAACGCTGATGGAAGAGGAAGGTTTTACCAATGTGAAAATAAAAAAGGATTTGGCAGGGCTTGACCGTGTAGTCTGTGGCGTGTAAAATATTTCAGAAGAGGGTAAACGGATAGGAGGAAAAATATGTTTGACAGATTAGAAGATTTAATCATTCGTTTTGAGGAAATCATGGGCGAATTACAGGAACCAGATGTGGCGAATGACCAGAATCGTTTTCGTAAATTAATGAAAGAACAGGCGGATTTAACACCGATTGTAGATGCGTATAATGAATATAAGAGTGCAAAACAGGCGATTGCAGACAGCGAAGAGATGCTTGAGATGGAATCAGATGAAGAGATGAGAGAGTTGGCAAAAGAAGAACTCTCCGCTTCAAAAAAACGTGTGGAAGAATTGGAACATGAACTTAAAATCTTACTTCTGCCAAAAGATCCTAATGATGATAAGAACATTATGGTGGAAATTCGTGCAGGTGCAGGTGGAGATGAATCCGCATTGTTTGCTGCGGAAGTATACCGTATGTACGTACATTATGCGGAGAGCAAACGCTGGAAGACAGAGTTGATTTCTTTTAATGAAAATGGAATCGGCGGATTTAAAGAAGTTGTTTTCATGGTGAGCGGACAGAGCGTTTACTCACGAATGAAATATGAAAGTGGAGTACACCGTGTACAGCGTGTTCCTGAAACGGAATCGGGCGGACGTATTCATACTTCCACAATTACTGTTGCGGTTATGCCGGAAGCGGAAGAGGTTGACGTTGTAATTGATGATAAAGATATCCGTATTGACGTTATGCGCGCATCAGGAAACGGTGGACAGTGTGTCAATACAACAGACTCTGCCGTGCGTTTGACTCACTATCCTACGGGGATTGTTATTTACAGCCAGACGGAGAAATCACAGTTACAAAATAAAGAGAAAGCGTTTAGACTGCTCCGTTCAAAACTGTATGAACTGGAATTAGAAAAACAGCAGTCGGCAGAAGCGGAAGCGAGAAGAAGCCAGATTGGTACAGGTGACCGTTCGGAGAAAATCCGTACTTACAACTTCCCACAGGGGCGTGTTACGGAACACCGTATTAAGTTGACGTTATATAAGATTGATAATATTATGAACGGGGATTTGGACGAAATCATTGACCCGTTGATTGCGGCAGACCAGGCGGCGAAACTGGCAAATATGAATGAATAAATTATAAGAAAACTACCATTTACAGCAATGTATCTGGTAGTTTTTTTGTCATATATAATGATTATCTGTAATAAAAGAAAAGACAAAATGGTGAAAATGTAAAATACATAGATAATTATACAAATAAATGCTACTAAAATGCACAAAAAATAAATTTGTAAAGCGGATTTATATGTTATAATAGACATATTCATAAGTGCCGACGCATAGAAGGAGGGAAAAGAATGCGAAAAAGGAAAATATGGCAAAGTCTTGTAAGCGCAATACTTACAGTTGCTATGGTTTCTACAGCGGTTATACCCGCAAAAGCAGTGGGAAATGAAAAAGAAAGTATCGAAGCAGTAAAGTCTCCGTGGGTTTCCGAATGGAAAAAGGGAGATGCAATGACAACCGGGGAAGAGTACCAGATTTACCCAATTCCGCAGCAGGTGACATATCCAAAAGAGAAACAGTCTTTTGAGATAAGTAAAGAAGTGCAGACTGTAATTGGTGCAGATGTGGACGATGCCACGAAGAAGCATTTGGAAAAAGTGTTGAAAAAATATGATAGGACAGCGAAAGAAAGTAAGGCAGATAAGAAAGAGTCCAAAATTATTTTAGGTATCTACGGTAAAAATGATGAGACAGATAAATGGTTTAAAGATAAAAATTTAGATGCAAAACATTTTGAGAAAGAGGACGCATACGCACTCTATGCAAAGGACGGGGATATCGTTATTTTAGGAAAAGACAGCGATGCCGTATTTTACGGCGTATCTACTTTGGAAATGATGTTTTCTTCTTTTGCGGGAAAGAAATTTTATCCGGTAGAGATTATGGATTATGCGTCTATAGATGCGCGAGGATATATTGAAGGATTCTATGGAAATTGGACACATGAACAGAGAAAAAGTCTGATGAAATTTGCGCCGGAAGCAAAGATGAATCTCTATGTATATGCAGCGAAAACAGATCCATACCACACGGACAAGTGGGATCAGTTATATCCGGCAGAGCAAATAAATCAGTTTAAGGAACTGGCTGATTTACAGGCAGAGACAAAGGCGGAGTTCTCGTGGTCAGTGCATTTGACAAATGTGTTAAAAGGCGTGACAAAAGAGGACGCTACTTATAATGAACGTAAAGAGAAACTGAAAAAGAAATTTGACCAGCTTTACAATATTGGTGTCCGCCGTTTTTGTGTTTTGAACGATGACTTCGGTTCAGGCTCAAATGAAATAGTTGTAAAATTAATCAATGATTTAACGGAGGAATATATCAAGCCAAAAAACTGTAAGCCGATTATTTTCTGTCCGCAGGGTTACAATGAAGCATGGGCAAGACCGGCAGAGTTGGAGGCAATGAAAAAATTTAATGAGGAAGTGCTTATTTTCTGGACAGGGAAAGACGTAAACTCTCCGTTTGAACAGTCAACAATTAAATATGTAAAAGAAAAAACGGGACATGACCCTGTGTTCTGGGTAAATTACCCGTGTAATGAGCATGCAAAATCAGGAATTTTCCTCGGAAGCAGTACACACTATATTCGTGATAACATTACAGGACTTGCAGGTGCGGTATCCAATCCAATTTTCTTTGCAGAGGCAGATAAAGTACCTCTATTTCAGTTGGGCGCATATTTCTGGAATGTAAACAATTATTCTAAGAATGTAGAGAAAGTTTGGGAACAGTGTTTTAAATATTTGCAGCCGGAAGTATATGACGAGTACTTAACGATTGCAAGAAATGTGTCAGACTGTCCAAATTCAGGAAGAGTACCGCAAGGTTTTGAAGAATCTTTGTATTTAAAAGATACTTTGGATAAAGTGAAAAGTGCTGCAGAAAATGACACGTTTAAAGCAGACGCAAAAGAAGTAAAAGAATTGCTGGCAGAATTTAAACATATACAGTCTGCGATAGCAGATTTCCAAAAGAACTGTACAAATGAGGCTCTAGTACAAGAATTGTCTAATCCGGGTGGAACAGAAAACGGAGAAGGCTGGCTTCAGGCGCTTGACAACGTGGCAAAAGCCGGAGAAGCCCTTTTACAGGCAGAGGCAGAACTTTCTGCGAAAACACTTGATATGTCAAAAGTATGGACGGAATTTTCAAAAGCATCAAAAGAGATGAATGCATACAACAGCCGCACATATAAATTCGGTCAGGGCAATGACAGGGTGACACCGAAAGCGGGAAATAAAAGATTGGTACCATTTGTAAATGCCTGCATGAAAGATGTGCAGAAAGAATTAGACAAATGGCTGAGCAGTGACAATACAGAAAAGAAAGCAGACCGTATTTATACAAATATGCCTGCATATGCAAAAACACCATTGACAATCGCTGAGAAAGAATTTGGTGTAAGAGACCTTTCTAACGTAACACTGAACAAAGGTGATTACATCGGTGTGAAGAAAGAAGCGATTGCAGAGATTTCTTCTATCATTGTGGAAGGAGAAAACACGGACAAACTTACATTAGAGTATTCTCTTTATGGTGATTCATGGCAGACTGCGAAAGCAGGAAACCAGACAAAACATTTGGAAGCAAAATATATCCGTTTAATTAATAAAGGAAACACGGCAGTAAACGTAAATCTGAAACGTTTGGCCATGGTTGTGGAAAATCTTCCAAATGACCTTCGTTTTAAAGAGACGAATATCAATGAAATTAAAGAAGGTAAATGGGATAACATGGTGGACGGAAACAAGGATACGTTTGTATGGACAAACCGTGCACAAAAAGTTGGAGATTATATTACGGTAGATTTGGGTGAGACAAAACCAATTCGTGATATCACATTCTGGACATCGGACGGAAATCCAAGAATTAAAAAGGCGTCCCTCTCCATTTCAACAGACAATAAGAATTTTACAAAGATTACGGATTTCAATGACAATGGAAAGGTAGACCCGCCGCTTAGAAGTTACAGCGCAAATGCGAACGGACAGCGGGGACGATATATCCGTCTGGAAGTGACAGAAGCATATGGATATTACTTGAAGATTCATGAAATCGAAGTGAACAAGGGAGATAAGCCAAACTACTCTATTCCTCCTGAATCGGCAGTGACGAACACAAAAGGCGATGTAAAAGCATTGGACGATAAAAACCTGTCAACTTTATTCTATGTACAGAATGTAAAGGCAGGGGATAAGTTGGAATACAGATTGACGGACAATGTAAATATTGACAGTTTCACAGTATTCCAGGGAACACCTTGCAATGCGGACGTTACATTAGTTAAGGCGGACAATACAGAACAGAAACTTGGCAAACTGACTTCCGGCAAACAGGACTTTAGTGGAATCGACGGAAATATTCATACAATCCGTTTTGATTTTGAACAGGGCAAAGACGTGGAATTGCATGAACTGGTTTTCACTTATGGGGAAAATCCTTCTGATGATATCGGAGTTGCAGTGGAAAATATTTATATAGACTCGTCAGAGCCGGACAGTGAGGAAGTGGTAAATCTTGCATTAAATCAGAAAGTGGAAGTATCTGATGTAGAGAGAGTGAAGGGTTCAGGCGCTGAAACAAATTATACGGGAAACCTTTCCGTAGATGGAGACAAAAATACACGTTGGAGCAGCGGTGCGTTGAATGATAAGAGTTACGGAGAGCCTGCTGACCAGTGGCTCATATTGGATATGGGAGAAAAACCTGTATTGATGAACGAAATTCAGATTGATTTCTACAAGAAAGTATGGCCGACAGAGTATCAGATTCAAGTTTCAAACGATAAGCAAAACTGGGTGACACTTGAGACGATTATAAGAGAGTCTGCAAATAAAGAAGGAATTTCAGATAAGAAGACATTTGAAAATCCGCTTATGGCAAGATATATCCGTCTGTATTTCCCGAAAGAGAAGTTAAATACACAGGCGGCAGGTGGAAGTGTTTCGATTACGGAATTAACCGTAAAAGGAATCAGAAAGACAACTCCATTGAACTATTTGGCAGTTACGGATACATTTGAAGATGTCAAGGTGGAAAATGCAGCCACTGTAAAAGATTTACATTTACCGGAAATTGTGAATGTAAAAATGGCAAAAGCAACAGGTGAGGAGATTGCTGTACAGGTACTTCCAAAATGGAATACGGAAGGCTTTGATGAAGCAAAAGATGTAAGTCTTTCATTAAAAGGGGGACTTCCTACAGGAGCGCTTTTGATAAATGATAAAAAAGTGGAAGCAGTGCAGACAGTTGTTAAGGGAGAACCGAAAGAGGAAGATTTGACAGAACTGCGAAAAGCATTGCAGGATTTTATTGATACAGCAGAAAAAATGATTAGCGATGCAGAGTCAAATCATCGTCTGTATGATGTGTCCACAATTGATGCATTAAAACCTGTATTGGAGAAAGCGAAAGAAGTGTTGGCTGATACAGAAAGCACAAGAGACAGTTTGGAAAGTGCGAAAACTGACTTGGAGAAGGCGATTGAACAGGTGAACAGGTTAAATTTAACTGCATTTGACAATGCAATTTCACAGGCACAAAAAGTAGATAAAGATTTATATACAGAGGAAAGTGTGCAGAAACTGGAAAATGTATTGGCGGAGGCAGGAAAATTGTTCGATAAAGGGGTTACACAGGAAGATGTGGATAAGATGACAGGTGAAGTGGAAAAGGCGTATAGCGGTCTGGAAACAAAACCGGCGCCGGAACCTGAACCGGAGCCAAAACCTGAACCGAAGCCGGAGCCGAAACCTGAACCAAAACCGGAACCGAAACCGGAGCAAAAACCGGAAAACAAGAAACCGAATGTGCCAAAGACAGCGGATACAGAGCCGATATTCTTATTCGGAGGACTGTTCCTGTTATCAGGATTGGCGGTTGTATTGACAAAAAGGAAATAAGATGAGGAAGTGGAGCATATGAAAATATGCTCTATTTCTTTGCAAGCATATTGCAGAAAAATTTTGGGAGAGTTATAATGTTCAAAAATGTTATGAACAGTGAGGAAAAGAAATGGGTTTGAAGAAAATTATATTTAGCGCGACCGGAGGAACGGAGAAGGTTGCCGATATTCTTATAAAAGGACTTGATGAGTCGGCAGAGAAAATAGATTTGCTGGATAGAAACAGAGAATTTTCTAAAATCTGTCTGCAGAAAGACGATGTCTGTATGCTTGCCGTACCGTCTTATGGTGGGAGAGTACCTAAAGAGGCTGCGGAAAGAATTGCGAGAATAAAGGGAAACGGTGCAAAAGCAATCCTGCTTGTTGTCTACGGAAATCGGGAATATGATGACACACTGCTTGAATTAAAAGAAGTGGCGAAAAAGTCGGGATTTCTTCCGGTCGTGGCAGTGGCAGCCGTTGCAGAACATTCCATTATGCATCAGTTTGCGAAGGGAAGACCGGATAAACAGGACAGGGAAGAACTGCTTTCCTATGTGCAGTTTATCAGGGAGAGAATAGAGAATCCGAAACCATTCAAAGTTCCGGGAAAGAAACCTTATCGTGCATACGGGAAGATTCCGTTAAAACCACAGATAAAGAGGACGTGTAATCACTGTGGAAAATGTGCAAAGGAATGTCCTGCCGGAGCAATTTCCATGGGAGAGTATATAAAGTTGGATAAAAATCTGTGTATTTCCTGTATGAGATGCGTGGCAGTCTGTCCGCGGCATGCAAGAAAGTTAAGTCCTGTTTTATTAAAATTGGCGTCCCATAAATTAAAGAAAGTATGTCGGAAGAGAAAGAAAAATGAAATTTATTAAGAAACTAGCAGGAAGTAACAGATTAAAGGCGATAATAACGGAGTTCACTGCCGGTATCCTTGTGGTGATGTATGTGACGTTTCTTCTTATGCCGAATACAGTGGGAATAGTCAGACCGGATAAGAGAATCGGAAAAATGGACGGTTGGTATTATGAAGAAAATGGAGAAAAAATTAAACCGGAACTTCCGACTGTCATTGATAAAGTGAATCACGGAACGTTTGTTGTGGAAAATACACTTCCCGAAATCGCTTATAGAAATGCTGCAGTAGCATTTTATTCACAGCAGCAGAAAGTGAAAGTATTTTTGGACGAAGAAATGATTTATGAATATCCGGAAAGAAAATTAGCGGGCGATATGATACCGAGTACATGGAATTTTATCCGATTACCGCAGGACAGTTCGGGAAAGCATATTCGCATTGAAATATCTTCTCCGTATAAACGGTTTCAGGGGAAAATGGATTCGATTTATTATGGCTCTTATAACAGTTTATATTATGGAATACGTGAATGGAAATTTCCTGCATTTTTTACGAGTCTGTTCATTGGGAGTATGGGCATCATTATGTTGCTTATCTCTATTTTTTTGAGAAAATTCAGAGGATACAGGCGGGAAGAAACGCTGGGGATTTTGTTTATTCTTGTTTCCCTGTGGCTTTCGGGTGTGTCGCAGATGGTATATAAAAGCGTAGGTGCAGAACCGAGACATTTTATTACAATGCTGTCTGCCCTGTTTTGCAATGTGTTCTTCTTGAGTTATCTGGAACAGAGAGTGGAGGGGGAAAGTCAGAAAATTACAAGAACAGCATTTTATCTTAGCATTGTAAGTGCTTTTGGGTGTCTGATTTTACAGATAACAGGAATAAAAGATTTGGTAGAAACATCGAATTATATGCTGATGACATTGATTCTGTCTTTTATATATGCCTGCTGGATTTATGGAAAAAAGATTTTGGCAAAAGAAGAAGGATATAATAAGGGAGAATTTATTTGCATGATTTTGATTCTCCTTGCGGGAATGGTAGAATGGGGACATTTTTATTCCAAGACATGGCATACGTTTGGCGTATGTATCAGAGGGACGGTGCTGATTTATACGGTATATCTGTTCGGGTACTATATTTTGGAGATTTATGGCACGGCACAGCTCAATAGGAAGTTGAGTAAACAATTGCAGGATAGTGAAATACAACTGATGATGAGTCAGATTCAGCCACATTTTATATACAATACACTCGGTTCCATACGTGCCTTAATTAAAATATCCCCCGATGAAGCCTACAAGATGGTATACGATTTTTCAAATTATCTTAGGGGGAATATTGATGCCATTGGAAATCAGCAAAATATTTTACTTTCAGAAGAACTGCGTCATGTAAAATCTTATGTTAATATTGAAAAAGTACGATTTCAGAATCAATTGGAAGTTCAGTTTGATATACAGGAAGAAAACTTTTATATTCCGCCTTTAAGTGTACAGGCGCTTGTTGAAAATGCGATTAAACACGGAATCCGAAAAAAATCGGGTGGCGGCTGTGTGTGGATTCGAAGTTATAAGCGGGGAGAAAATTATATTGTGGAGGTAGAAGATAACGGCGTGGGATTTGATTTGAAGGAAAAGAGAAAAAAGACTCTGTGGGATTAAGAAATATTCAATTTCGTCTTGAAAAAATATCACGGGCAAAGTGTGAATTGTGGTCAGAAAATGGCAAAGGAACGAAGGTAACTTTGACATTTCCTAAAATTTTTCGGGGGGGGGTGCGAGCAAATTGAAGATCGTGATTGTTGATGATGAATGGTTACAGATTAAACAATTTGAAATGGAATGTGAGGGCCTTAAAGGAGTAGAAATTGCAGCGACATTTAAAAACCCGCTGGAGGCATACGAATATCTGAAAGAGCACCCGGTAGAAGTTGTGTTTACCGATATTGAAATGCCGGAGATGAATGGTTTGGCATTTGGGAAAGAACTGCGGGAATTGTATCCCGACCTTGTTCTTGTATTTGTGACGGGATACGAGGAATATGCAAGAGAGGCGCTTCGCCTTAGGGCAGACTATTATGTTTTAAAGCCTTATAATCAGGAAGAAATCCGAGATGTTCTGAGACGTTCGTACTATTTTTCAAAACGACAGAAGAAGAGAGTGTATTTCAGAATGTTTGGACGATTTGACGTCTTTATCGATGAACAGGTTGTCTATTTCGCTAACGCAAAGGCGAAAGAATTGCTGGCGCTTTGCGCAGATCACAGGGGCGGAAATGTCACAATGGAAGAGGCAATTGACAAACTGTGGGGAGAAAGACTGTACGACGAGCGAGTGAAAACCTTATATCGGAAAGCGGTTATGTATCTGAAAAAACTTTTTCAGGTGTATGAGGTGGAAGATGTGTTTGTCAATAACAGGGGTTCTTGCAACATTCATTATGAAAAAGTGGATTGTGACTATTATGCGGTCTTAGAGGGAAGAACGGATACCATGCGGGAAAAACAATATGTCGGGCAGTATCTGTGGGAGTATTCCTGGGCGGAGGAGACCGCGATAGAGTTGGAAGAAAAAATAAAATAAAACAGGCAAAAGGTTGGAAACGAAAAAGTTTCCGACCTTTTTTAATATGCCAAAAAAAGACAAAAAATCAAGGTGAAAAGTAACGAAAGAGTAACAGTTCATTTTGTAAAATTTCTATGTATAAAAACACAATAAAAATCTGATTATCCGCTAAAACACAGTATCTATCAGCATTTTCAAGGAAACAAACACATCAATTTACTACTTATTTACTATTAACGAATGAGCCTTGATACGCAAGTTTTCCTAGATATGCAAAGATATGGTACAGCACATCAGTATTGAAACAAGAAAAAATTGAATAACTCATAGACTATGGAACGCCTAAAATGACGTTCCTTTTCTATTTCCAGCCGTTCTTATTGGACGGCTATTTTATTACCTAAAATGAAAGGAGCATTAGATTTATGAAAAAGATATTAAAGCGATTGTGTACGGGCTTCTTAGCTTTTGCAACTGTCGTTACTGCTTTACCGAGTACACCCGTTCATGCAGAAAACAAGCAATACTGGACGGAAAGTGCAGAGCGTGTCGGTATCATTGAAAAAGTAATGAATGACGGTTCTATCGGTTCGACATTCAATGAGGGCATGATGAAAGTCGAGGGCGAAACTGCCTATTGTATTGACATCAATACAGATTTTAAGAATGGCTACAAGACCAGAACTGACGCAAGCTCACGCATAAGTGCCGACCAGATTTCAGATGTGGCGTTATCCTTAGAGTATGTCAAACAGTATAGCGAAGCTCACAAGGAACTGAACTACAAACAAGTTTATCTGTTGGAACAATGTGTTGTCTGGCAGAGATTGAGCGTACATCTTGGCTGGCAATGTGATAACGTGCGAGCTTCTTATGATGAAATTCCAAAGGCTACGCAGGACGAAGTTTTCGCTGGTGCAAAAGCCTTTGTCAAAGAGAATAAAGGACGCTATGAATGTGGCGGTTATATCTACTCTGGCGAGGGGCAGGAATTAGGGCAATTCTGGGCGAAATTAAATGTCGGAAATGCGAAACTGCAAAAGACTTCCAGTAATACCAGCATTACAGACGGTAACGGGAACTACTCAATCGCTGGTGCAACATACGGTGTCTTTGCTGATAAGGACTGCACGAAACAGCTTGCCACCCTTACGACTGATGAAAACGGAAATACAGATGTTGCAGAGGTAAAAGCAGGCACAGTCTATATCAAGGAATTATCCGCACCAGCAGGATATAAAGTAGATAAAACTGTATATTCCTTAAAGGTTGAAGCTGGAAAGACAGCGACTTTGAAAGTATCAGATACACCAAAAGTAACAGACACTTTGATTGAGCTTTTCAAGATTGATATGGAAACACAGAAAGTCAATCCGCAGGGAGACGCTTCTTTAGCAGGTGCGGAATTTACATGGAAGTATTATGCTGGCTTCTACAATAAAGACAATCTCCCTGCCGAAGCTACTCGTACATGGGTTACAAAGACAATCGCTGAAACAGACAGCGACGGGACAACCCACTACATCACAAAATTAGCGGACGCTTACAAGGTGTCTGGCAACAACTTCTATATGCAGGACGGTAAGGCGGTTCTTCCACTTGGAACGCTAACTGTTGAGGAAACAAAAGCTCCAAACGGCTACTTGTTAGACGGTGCATATATGCAGGCTGGCGATAAGTCCGAACAGATTAAGGGCTTATATGTAACACAGATTACCGAGGACGGCGACCTTGCCGTATTAACTGGAAGTAACCAGTTTTCCGTATCTGACAAGGTTATCCGTGGCGGTGTGAAAATTCAGAAACGAGATTTAGAAACGGGCGATACAAAGCCACAAGGAAGTGCCACTTTGAAAGATACTGCTTTTGACATCATTTCCTTAAATGATAATTCACTTGATTTGGGAACAAAAATCATGCTCCCAAACTCTGACAGCGAGGGCAAGGACAGCGTGGACTTGATACGGGACAGCCTATTTTCTATTCAAGTGGAACAGCCGTGGCTCTTGCTTCAATTCGGGAACAGCAACGCAGAGGAAATCGGTACAGACCGTGGCAGGAAAAGGAAAGAAACATACTTTTAATCTTGCAGAGAGCTTCGCCCGTGAAAAATCGGGTGGAAAGAAAGTAACCTATACTAACCCGATAGCTGTTGCGAAGAATGGGGGCTGGCGGTATGGCTATGGAAATATGTTCTATGTGGAATTAGTTAATCAGTATTTAACTGTTCCGCAGGTATCGGGAGAATTGGCACAAAAGGTAATGAATGAAGCGTTGAAATATCAAGGCTGGAAATATGTGTATGGGGGCAGTAACCCGAATACTTCTTTTGACTGTTCGGGACTGACGCAATGGTGCTATGGAAAAGCTGGTATCTCTTTACCGAGAACGGCACAAGCACAGTATGACGCAACCCAACATCTGCCACTCTCGCAGGCAAAGGCTGGGGACTTGGTGTTTTTCCATTCCACTTCCGTAAAAGTTGTGACGGTAACCGTAACGGACAACAATGACGGAACACTGACTGCGGCGATAAAAGAAGGTTCTGATGAACTTACATTTACAAACGCATACAATACAACAGAAAACGCAACATTTGTACCGTCCATTACAAAACAGGTAAAAGGACACGATGCGGTGGAAGACATTACTTTCATCATGAAAGCGAAAGACGATGTGACAAAGAATGCGATTCAAGCAGGCGAAATCACAGGGTACAAAGAAGAAGCAACAATCTCTAAAGATATGCTGAAAAAGGGCGGAGACCCTCAGGCAGTTACATTTGGAGAATTGACTTTCACAAAAGCGGGAACATATACATTTGATGTTTTTGAAAAAGCAGTTTCCGTACCAAATGGCTGGACATATGATGCAGACCACTACGAAGTGAAGATTAAAGTAACAGATGAAAATTCTAAGTTGGTAGCAATGCAGGATATTTCAGATGCGGCAAATAATCTGAAACGTAACTTCGTCAATGTATTTGCAGCAGACACAACATACGGTGCCGAAGGCGGATTAAACGTAACAAAAGAGTTACAGGGACGTAAGTTAAAAGAAAATGAGTTTGCCTTTACCATCACAGGTCAGACAGAGGAAGCGGAAGCAAAACTGGACGACAGTGACAGAACATTTAAAAACAGCAAACCGGGTGATAATGGAATAGCAGTCATGAGCAAACTTGGTAAAGTGACATTCAATCAGGACGATATCGGAAAAACATTTACATACGCAGTTCATGAAGTGGTAAATGCAAGGGGCGCTATCGCATACGATAACAAAGATGTAACCGTTGCCGTTCAGGTATTGGAAGAAAACGGAGACATTTATACGGTTACAACTGTGACAAAAGACGGACAACAATTAGGTGTATATAACTCAAAAGACGAAAAAGCGACAGCAGTTGCTCCGGTTGTAAATAGTTACACACCGGATATTATTGAGATGAATCCTGCTGAGATGGCGGGTAAAGTGACAAAAGTGCTTAAAGGTAACCGCGAGGAAGCGCTTAAGGACAATGAATTTACATTCCAAATGAAAGTAGATGCATTGGAAGGCGATATGAATACAGTTGTTTTACCGGAACTTACGGCGACAAATAAGGCTGACGGTTCGGTTTCCTTCGGAAAAGTTAAATTCACGGCAGCAGGTAAATATCGTTTTACAATCAGCGAAGTAATTCCTGGTACACCTGACAAACAGATGACTTATGACAGACATACATTCAGTTATGTTGTGGAAGTTTCTTACGACTCCACAGAGGGTATGTTATCAGCAAAAGTTATCGAGAAGACAGGAAGTCCTGTATTTACAAATATTTACACAGATGAAAAATCAAAAGATGTTGCAAATGGGGAGGATAAGAACACATCGGCAGATGGTGACATGATTTCAGTCGGCGACACACTGACATATTCTATCGACTGGGTAAATAACGCTGTAGATGAAAACGGACAGCCGACAGTGGCAGACGTAATCATCGAAGATACGATTCCGGAAGGAACGAGATATGTGGAAGGTTCAGCAAGCAATGACGGTAAATTTGCTGACGGCAAACTGACATGGTCATTTAAAGAACAGGAAGCAGGAGCGGGCGGAACTGTGACATTCAAAGTGGAAGTTACGGAGGACGCCGTGAAAGTTGACACAATCAAAAATACGGCAAGTATCAAGATTGGAGACAACGATCCAAAACAGACAAACGAAGTAGAAAACTTTGTTCCGGGTAAAGATGTGAAAAATGATAACGGTTCATCTGATATTAAAGTGGGTGATACGGTAACATACACAATCAAATATCGCAACACGGAAGATGCAGACGCAACCGTAACAATCACGGATAAACTGCCAAAAGGATTAACTTTCAAAGAGGCAGACAACGGAGGAAGTTATGATGAGGCAACAGGAACAATCACATGGAAACTGATAAAGGTGAAACCGGGAACAACAGGTACGGTGACATTTAAAGCAGTGGTAAATGAAGATGCGTTGATTGAAGACGGTGTAAATAATACGGCAGGTGTTCAGGTTGGCGAAAACAATCCTGTTATCGACACAAACACAGAATCGTTTAACACAAAGAAAGGTAACCTTACAATCTCCAAAGAAATTAAACTGACGGAAAATCAGGGAACGGTTATCGACAAAAACAAAGCATTTGAATTTAAAGTTGTCTTAAAAGATACTGCCGGACAGGAACTGAAAGGTGAGTATACTTACGGAGATAATCAGAAGATTAGAAGCGGTCAGACAATCAATTTGAAACACGGTGAAAGCATTACAATTAAAGGTTTACCGGAAGGTGCATCTTATGAAGTGACAGAAACAAAGGCAGCGGGATACACACCGAACGAATCGACAATCACCGGAACAGTGCCGGCAGAGAAAACAGCGGAAGCACACTTTATCAATACGTACAGTGTGGCAGACGAAAGTCTTGAAGGTGCTGCAAATCTGAAAGTGAAGAAAGAATTTACGGGACGTGAAGGAAATAAATGGCTTGAAAAGGACAGATTTACTTTCAAACTGACAATGGCAAAAGGAACACCGGAAGGTGCGGTAGTTCTTCCGAGCAATGCAGACGAAATTGTGATTGACAGTACAACGCCTAACAAAGCGGCCGCATTTGGAAATATTATTTTCAAACGTGCAGGAGAATACACTTTCTATGTTACTGAAAATCCAAGTGGCATTTTAGGTGTAGTTGACGATAAAAATGCGACAAGAGAAGTAGTTGTTGAAGTTGTTGATAACGGGGACGGAACACTTAGTGCGAAAGTGAAAAATGCGGCTGAAGGGCTTCTCACTTTCAAAAACGTATACAAGATTCAAAATCCGGTAGAAGTTGATACAACTCCTACGGACACAAGCGTATTCTTCGAGAAAGTTCTGGAAGGACGTGATTGGTTAGATACAGACGAATTTACATTTACAATCGCACCGGAGGGTGATGCACCTGTACCGGAAAAAACAACGGCTACAGTGAAAAAATCTGATGTAAAAGATAAAAAAGCGCCATTTGGATTCGGAAAAATTACATTTACACCGGAACTTATGGGAACAGCGCATACAAAGAAATTCACTTATAAGGTGACGGAAAATGACATCAACAAAGATAAGATGCCGGGCGTATCAAAAGATACACATACGGCAACTTTGGAAGTAACTGTATCAGACAATGGAGAAGGTAAACTTACGGCGGCAACATCAGTTGTAAACAACGGTACATTTACAAACCACTATCGCTCTTCAATCGACTATGGAGCAGCCGGCGGACTTGTGATTACAAAAGTATTGGAAGGACGCGATGCAGCGAAAGACCAGTTTACATTTGTAATGAAAGCAAAAGACGATGCCTCAGCAGAAAAACTTGGAATTTCTAAAGAAGGCACGACTTTCAAATCACCGGCAGCAAAAGACGGAGAGACGGCAACGGTCAATGTACTTCCGGATAAAGTAGAATTTACGCAGGCTGATGCCGGAAAGACGTACCGCTACACGGCGGAGGAAGTCAATGAAGGTCAGAAAGGCTACACATATGACAACACGAAACATGAAGTGGAAATCAGTGTAAAAGACAACAACGATGCGACACTGACTGTAACAACAAAAGTAGGAGATAAGACATATACTTACAAGACGAATGCGGAAGGTGAAAAAGCCGTTATTCCGTTTAAGAACAAATATGCCGCTTCTACAGACAATGCAGGCGGAACAAAAGCGCCGGTTGTCACTAAGAAAACATTGACGGGACGTCCTCTTACGGCAGGAGAATTTACATTCAGCGTTGTTTATAAGAACAGCAAAGACGTTGTTGTAAAAGACGTTAAGAACAGTGCAGACGGAACGGTAAACTTCGGAGAATTATCATTTACGATCGACTCTCTGAAAGCAGCAGCGAAAAAAGGTGATGCAGTTCAAAATCCAAACGGAACATGGACAGTATCTTACACAGCAGTGGAGAAAATAGACGGACTTGCTGAAAACGGAGTTACTCCGGTGAAAAATACGTTTGACTTTACCGTAACTGTTACGGATAACGGTGACGGAACATTGAAAGCAGTGACAAATCTTCCAGAAGGACATGGATTTACAAACGCATATTCAACAGGTGAACCTGTAGAAGTAAATGTAAACGGAAGCAAAATTCTTTCAGCAGAAGAGGGGCTTACACCTCCTGACATTACAGGTAAATTTACATTTACACTGAAGGGAGAAAAAGATGCTCCAATGCCTGAGAAGACAACGGCACAGAATGATGCGCAGGGCAATGTAGACTTCGGAAAAGTATCCTTTACATTAGAAAATGTATTCGGAGAAAAAGCATCTGCAAAAGCGGGTGAACCGAGAAGTAAGACATTTACTTACACGGTAACGGAATCCGGAAAAGTTGCAGGTGTGACAAATGATAAAGAGACGAAGACATTTACACTTACGGTAACAGATGACGGAAAAGGTCATATGACAGTTACAAAGAACCCTGCCGACAACACATTATTCACATTTACAAACACTTACAGCATTGAAAGTCCGATTACTTCAAGTGTGACAGATCAGATTTCTATCACAAAAGAATTAGAAGGACGCAAGATGCAGGCGGAAGAGTTCAACTTTGAACTTCTTGAAGGCGATAAAGTTGTCGCAACGGGAACAAATGATGCTGACGGTAAAGTAACATTTACCGGACTGGAATACAACAAACCGGGTGAACATGATTACACGGTACGAGAAGTTGCTCCGGAAGATACATATGGTGTTACATATGATACAAGCGAGTTTATGATTCATACATCGGTAACGGACAACAGTGACGGTACATTGAGTGTGAAACATACGACAGAAGGTGAAATTGTGTTCAGAAATGTTTACAAGGCATCAGGAACAAGCGTAACACTTGGTGCAAGCAAAGTATTAAAAGGAAACGACCTTGTAAAAGGACAGTTTACATTCCGGTTGAAAGACGCGAACGGAAATGTAGTTGCCGAAGCAAAGAACAACGAAAACGGACAGATTATCTTTGAAACATTAGAATACGACAAAGCGGGAACTTACAAATATACAATTTCTGAAGTAAATGATAAACAGGAGAATATCACTTACGATGAAAAAGTATATGAAGTGACGGTAAATGTTGTAGATGATGAAAAAGGACAGTTAAAAGCAACTGTTGAAGGAGACAGCGCAGTATTTACAAATGAATACGCAGAAAAAGCAATGGTATTAACACCTGCTAAACCAAAAGACGATACACCTGTTAAAACAGGTGACGAGTCAAATCCAATGGCAATGGCAGGTATGATGACGATTGCCGGAATGGTAATTCTTCTCAATGTACTTACAGCGGTACGCAGAAGAAGACAAAGATAATACAGACTGAAAAATCCTGCAGGAACGAATAATTCCTGCGGGATTTCTTTTGCAAAAATATTGCACTTTTTAGAAGCGTGTAGTATATTATAAAGATAGAGGAATTTTGAGGACGGACTTTTAGAAGTTTCGTCCTTATTTTAGAATGAGGAGGAGAAGAGATGAAAGACAAACTAAAGAAACTATTTGCGTACTATAAGCCGTATAAATTACTTTTTTACAGTGATATGTTTTTTGCAATACTCGGAGCGGGAGTCACACTGGTTATCCCTCTGATTGTGCGCTATATCACAAGTGAGGTTGTCTATTTTGACGGCAACAGGGCAATGGAAACAATTGTGGCATTAGGGGCGTTGATGATTGTTCTCGTTCTTGTAGAGTTTGGCTGCAACTATTTTATCGCCTTTTATGGACATATGATGGGAGCGAAAATGGAAGCGGATATGAGAAGCGACATTTTCAGTCACTACCAGAAACTGACATTTGCTTTCTATGATAATCAGAAGGTGGGAGCGCTCCTTTCACGTATTACAAGTGATTTATTTGACATTACGGAATTATTGCATCACGGACCGGAAGACATTGTTATTTCCATTATTAAGATTGTAGGTTCGTTTATTATTTTGGCGAACATCAATCTGCGTCTGGCAATGGTAGCTTTTGTGTTTGTTCCGGTTATGATTGTCTTTGCGGTATATTATAATAGGAAGATGAAGACTGCATTTAAGCGCAACCGTGCAAGAATTGCAGATATCAACAGTCAGATTGAAGACAGTTTATCGGGAATCCGTGTTGTAAAATCCTTTGCCAATGAAGAGATTGAGATGAAGAAGTTTCATAAAGGAAATGACGGATTTCTGGCTGCAAAGAAAATCAGTTATCGTTACATGGCGGGGTATCATTCAACATTGACAGCGCTGACAACACTTGTAACAGTTGTCGTACTGCTCGTGGGAGCGGAAGGGCTTACAACAAAAACGGTATTGGTGGCAGATCTTGTAACTTTCCTGCTCTATATCAATAACTTTATTGAGCCGGTGAAGAAATTAATTAACTTTACGGAAATGTTCCAGAACGGTTACTCAGGTTTTGACAGATTTCAGGAAATGCTTGCCATTGCACCGGATATTACCGATGCGAAAGATGCTGTTTCCGTTGGAAAATTGGAAGGCAAGATTACATTTGAGGACGTTTCTTTCCAATATCAGGACACAAACGAACCTGTTCTCTCTCACATTAATCTGGACGTCAAAGCAGGAGAATACATTGCTCTTGTAGGACCTTCGGGAGTTGGAAAGACAACACTTTGCAGTCTGATTCCGAGATTTTATGAGGCGACAGCCGGAAAAATTGAGATAGACGGAATGGATATCCGCAAGATGAAGTTGGACGATTTGAGAAATAATATCGGTATCGTGCAGCAGGACGTATATCTGTTTGCGGGAACAATTATGGAAAATATCCGTTACGGAAATCCTGATGCTACAGATGAAGATGTCATTCGTGCGGCGAGAAATGCAAATGCCCATGAATTTATTATGAGTTTTCCTGACGGATACGATACGGACATCGGACAGCGAGGGGCAAAACTGTCAGGAGGACAGAAGCAGCGTCTGTCTATTGCCCGTGTGTTTTTGAAAAATCCTCCAATTCTTATTTTTGATGAGGCAACTTCGGCGCTGGATAATGAGAGTGAGAAAGTGGTGCAGCAGTCTTTGGAAATGTTGGCGAAAGACAGAACGACATTTGTAATTGCACACAGACTTTCCACAATCAAAAATGCTGAGAGAATTTTAGTTCTCACGGAAAAAGGAATTGAAGAGCAGGGAAGCCATGAGGAACTTCTTCACCAAAAGGGGATTTATGAGTCTTTATATCATATGCAGTTTCACTAGAAACCAGTAATAGAATGAAGGTGTGGAAATGAAAAATATAGAATTTAAACGTCCTGAGATGGAGGACAGAAAATTATTGGACGGGTACTTTAAACGGTATCCGTCCAGAAGTTGTGAGAGGACATTTATCAATGTATATCTCTGGTCAAGGCATTACAAAGTTAAATATGCAGTGATTGAAAACACGCTCGTATTTAAAAGCGAAGATGAAGATATTGCTTTTACTTATCCTTTGGGAGAGGTGGAAGATATAAAGAGAGCGCTGCGGTTTTTGATGGAATACTGTGAGAAACTCGGCAAAGAATTTGAATTGTACTGTGTGACGGCAGAACAGTTTGAGCAGTTGAATTCGTGGTATCCCGATGAATTTCAAATCACATATGACAGAGACATAGCAGATTATGTGTATGAGTCAGAAAAACTGATAACTTTGTCGGGGAAAAAACTACACGGAAAAAGAAATCATATTAACAAATTCAAGGCGGAGCATGAAAACTGGAGTTATGAAACAATGACGGAAGACAATGTGGAAGAATGCTTCCAGATGGCTCTGCAGTGGAGAAAAGAAAATGGCTGTGACGCAGACGCAGAAAAAAATGCGGAGATGTGTGTGACACTTAATTCTTTGCGTCTTTTCAGAGAGTTGGAAATGACGGGGGGAATTTTGCGTGTGGACGGCAAAATTGTGGCGTTTACAATGGGAGAACCGATTAATGATGACACATTTGTTGTCCATATCGAAAAAGCGTTCTCGGAAGTACAGGGAGCATATCCGATGATTAACCAGCAGTTTGTGGAGCATGAATGTGCAAAATACAAATATATCAACAGAGAAGACGATGCAGGGGTGGAAGGACTGCGCAAGGCAAAATTGTCTTATCGTCCCGCTTTTCTTGTAGAAAAAGGGCGGGTGAAAAGATAGATGATTTCTGAAAAGATGGAAAAAATGGTATCAAACAGTTCTGCAATCCGGCAGATGTTTGAAGAAGGAAATCGCATGGCAAAACTCTATGGAAAAGAGAATGTGTATGATTTCAGTTTAGGCAATCCAAATCTTCCCGCTCCGAAGCGCGTAAAAGAAGCGATTGTTGAAATTTTGAATGAGGAAGATACCCTAACACTTCACGGCTATACAAACAGCAATGCGGGATATATGGAAGTGCGCGATGCGGTGGCATCGTCACTGAATAAAAGATTTAAAACTTCTTTAGCAGGAAACAACATCATAATGACGGTAGGGGCGGCAGGCGGATTAAACGTTGCCTTAAAGGTACTTTTAAATCCAGATGATGAGGTAATTGTCTTTGCACCGTATTTCAGTGAGTACAGAAGTTATGTGAATAACTTCGACGGTGTTTTGGTGGAAATTTCACCGAATACGGAAAACTTTCAGCCGAAGTTAGATGAATTTGAGAGGAAAATTACGAAACGCACAAAAGCGGTAATCGTAAATACACCAAACAATCCGACAGGCGTAGTTTATCCGGAAGAAACGGTTGTACGCATGGCAGAAATATTGGAGAAGAAACAGAAAGAGTATGGAAATGACATTTATCTTCTGTCAGATGAACCGTATCGTGAACTTGTCTATGACGGGGCAGAAGTTCCTTATCTGACAAAATATTATGACAATACAATTGTAGTCTACTCGTACAGTAAATCACTTTCTCTTCCGGGGGAGAGAATAGGGTATGTTGTTGTTCCTGATGAGGTGAGCGAAAGCGGGAGAGTCATCGCAGCGATGAATGTTGCCAACCGTATTTTAGGGTTTGTGAATGCCCCTACATTACAGCAGAAAATCGTGCAGAAATGTCTGGAAGAACAGACAGACATTTCCTATTATAATAGGAACAGAGAAACGCTGTATAAAGGACTGACAGATTGTGGGTTTTCCTGCATCAAACCGGAGGGAGCATTTTATCTGTTTATGAAATCTCCGATTGAAGATGAGAAGGAATTTTGCAGGCAGGCAAAAGAACTGCATATTCTTCTTGTGCCGGGAAGTTCTTTTGGCTGTGGCGGATATGTGCGTATTGCCTACTGTGTTTCTTATGAAACGATAGTAAATGCACTTCCGAAATTTAAAGAGTTGGCAAAGAAATATTTTTAAATATTGAAAAATATAATAAAGTGTGATAGATTTCTGAGAGTAGTCAAAATCAATATTTTGGCGGGAGAAATAGAATAAGAAGAGGTAGAAAAATGATTAAACAAATACTACAGGGTATGGTTGTTGGGATAGCAAATATTATTCCGGGAGTCAGTGGCGGAACAATGATGGTTGCGATGGGGCTATACGACAAACTGATTCATGCCATTACACATTTGAAAAGTGAATTCAAAGAAAGTTTAAAATTATTGCTTCCGATTTTTGCGGGAGCGGGAATTGCGATTGTTGCTTTATCAAGATTGTTTGAATTTCTGTTGGAGACATATCCGATTCCGACGAATTTTGCTTTCTGTGGATTGATTGCAGGAAGTCTTCCGTTTATCTTCAAAAAGGTAAAAGGACACAAAGTAACGGTTGGAAAGATAATTCCATTTTTGATTTTCTTCGGTGTTGTTATTGTTATGGCTCTTTTGGGAGAGACAGGAGGAAACAGTGCTGATGTCAGTTTTGGACTTGTAAATGTAATTAAATTGTTTGGTGTTGGAGTTATCGCCGCTGCAACAATGGTTGTACCGGGGGTGAGTGGTTCAATGATGCTGATGCTGCTCGGTTACTACGATACAATCTTAAAAACAATCAATGATTTTGTCGATGCGTTAGTGAAATTTGATATGGGTGGACTTACAACGGGTGTAGGCGTTTTAGCACCATTTGGTATCGGAGTTGTTATCGGTATCTTCTTAATTGCAAAATTGATTGAATTTATTTTCTCCAAAGCGGAAATTCACGCATATTATGGAATTATCGGTTTGATTCTCGCTTCTCCGATTGCCATTTTAATGAAAACGAACTGGAGCGGAGCATCTGTTCTTATGGTAGGTTGCGGAGTTGTCACATTTGCTTTAGGCTGGTTTGTCGCAAGCAAATTGGGAGGAGAGTAATCGCAAATGATGAATATACGGGAACAATTGGAAAGTCTGGCTGAGCCGGACTTTCAGCAATTTATGGCAAAATTAATTCCGAATGTTAAGCCGGAGAAAATAATAGGGGTAAGAACCCCGATTTTAAGAAAGATTGCAAAACAGATAGCAAAGGAAGACTGGAGATTTTATTTAGAGGAATATCCTGCCGAAAGTTACGAGGAAATTATGTTGCAGGGAATGGTTATCGGCTATATAAAAGAAGATTTTGGAGAAGTCTTAAAACAGGTAGAGAGATTTCTGCCGAAAATAGATAACTGGGGCATTTGTGACAGTTTTTGTGCGGGGTTGAAACAGACAAAAAAAGAGCCGGAAAAGATGTGGGAGTTTATCACCCGATATATACATGATGAGAGAACGTATTTTGTGCGATTCAGTGTAGTTATGATGATTTTTTATTACACGGATAAGGGACATATTGAACAGGCATTTTCCTATTTTGATGAAATCTGTCACGAAGATTATTATGTGAAGATGGCGGTTGCGTGGGCGATTTCGATTTACTTTATTAAAATGCCTGAGCAGACTATGGTGTATTTGAAAAATAATCGTTTAGATGATTTTACTTATCATAAGGCTTTACAGAAAATTCGGGAGTCGCAGAAGGTGGATAAAGAAACAAAAGAGAAAATAAAAGAGATGAAGAGAAAGTAATGAGGCAGACACTTCGTGAGAAGTGTCTGTTTTTGCATAATATTGCAAAGTATATGTGAAAAATTCTATAAAAAGACAAAATCAGCTATCGGTGTTCTTAGCAAGCGTTAATGTGGAAAATTTTGAGTTGCAGTTTGTATGTGGAATACTTAGTCTTATTCCGGTAACATTGTTGTTTTTGTTCTTTCACGATGAATTGGCAGAAGGAATATCCGTTTCCGTTTCAAAATAGGAGAGATGCGTATGAAGAAAAAAATATGGAAATGCAGTATATGGGTAATGCTTTTTCTTCTCCTTTGTACGATAACGTCCTTTTGGGTGGAAGAAAGGCTTATACCAGAAGTAGTTTCTACCGTGCCAACGGCTATGGACGAATTTTCGGAGCAAACAAAAGTTCCCGCTGTCTGTGTACGCGCAAATGAAAAGGGAGAGCAGGGCGTATGGGCTATGCAGGAAGTAGTGGATATTTGGGGTGAAAAGCAATATCAAGTTCGGTTTGAATCCGATGTTGTAAAGGAGATAGTCGGTGAGAGCGCTACTTTAAAAATAAGACCGGAGGCGGTAGTTGTTGATAATCTGTTTCCTTTAGAAGATGAAAAAACAGTCAAAAAAGTGTATGAAAAACGGGGAAATACAAAACCTGAACCAAATCATGTATTGTATGTAACGGATAAGGAAATAGACAGGGCAAAGTTGGAAAAAGATATTGCCGACAGTCAGTCTGTTTTGGACACGGCATACTTCGGTCAGAAAAAATCTGTTTGCAAAGAGGAAGAAGTGGACGTTGCTTACGGTAATAAATCATGGCTTCGGGCGAGAAACATAGGATTATCGGAAGGAGAAACAGAAAGTTTCTTTCAGGGTGAGAGAAAGGCGTTTCTTCATAAACATACGGCGGACAGACTAAAGGTGAAGAAAGGTGATACCATTTCTCTGGACAATACTTCTTATCGGGTAGAAAAAGTATATGATAATCAGGAGAAAACAAAAGGATTTGGTGAAGAAATTTATGTAAATCAAATGCCGAAAGGCGAAGAAATTCCGATTACCTCCGTTATGGTAAAAAGTACGCAGGGAAAAACACTCAGACAGAATACGGCTGCGCTTATGGTGGAAGAATATTTGCATTTATCCGCAAAAGACGGAAAACAATATAATTTGCAGGATATGGATAAAATGGTAACGGAAGTAAAATGGATATGTTCCGTGATTGTCCTGCTGGTTATTCTTATTTTCCTTTTCCGCTATACTGTTTTTTGGTGGACAAAGGCTTATGAGGAGAGAAAGTTCCGATTTGTTTTGGCGGGCGTTTGTCTGAGCGGAAGCGGATTCGGATTTTGGCATACACTGTTAAATCAATGCGGTATTCCACAGACGTTCTTTTCTTCGGAAGGAATTTTAAATATAGGCGCATATGCGGATAGAATCCGTGCGTTTTATGAAAGTATTCAGACGGGAGCAGGGAAAAATTATTTTCTCTGTCAGATTGGGTATCAATCATTGCTTCGTATAGGGAAATATGCCTGTATAGGCGTTTTAGCAGTCACAGTATTTCTTGTTGGGAAAAAATTGTAAAAAAGATTTGCGAAAAGTGTAATTTTTGTTGATATTTAATGCGTTGACAGTCCATGATAAACTTCGTATAATTTAAAGTGTAAACGATGAAGAAGGGAATTGTGGTAAAATGATTATAGCAAAGAATGATGAGGAAAAAAGAAGCAGAATATGGCGAATGGTGATGGCAGGAGCATCGATTATTCTTCTTATAGTGATTGTTTATTTTCTGTTTTCCTTATTTGCAGGTAATCCGCTTGAAGGAACGTGGAAGAGCGAGGAGAGTAATTTGCAGTTGACAATCCGCGGCGGGGATTCCGCTACGGCAAGTTGGTCGGAGATTGCAGAAGCGTCGAACGTTAAAGTGAAGATTAACTATACACTAGATAAAGAGAACAAAACAATTACATTTAAAGTCGATGATGCAGAGATTGCAAAAGCAGTGAAGAACTCTGATGCAGGGCTGACGAAGACGGCGCTGGAGACGGAAATCAGTATGCTGGAGACAACTTTTGACTATAATTTGGAGAAGAGTAAACTGACTTTATCTGAACGCGAATATGGTGAGCAAATCGTTTTTGTGAAAAAGTAAAAATAAACCAAAGCCACATTTTTTTAGGTGGAGGCTTTGGTTATTTTTTGATTATAAAAGATCGGAGAAGGAGAGAAAAGAGATGAAACGTGAAGAAACGAAAGTGGTACATATAGGAAATCGGTCTATTGGCGGAGGCAATCCAATCGCCATTCAGTCGATGACAAATACAAAGACAGAGGACGTACAGGCTACAGTGGAGCAGATATTGGCATTGGAGAAGGCAGGGTGCGAAATTATCCGCTGTGCAGTTCCGACGATGGAGGCTGCGGAAGCGTTGAAAGAGATTAAAAAGCAGATACACATTCCGCTTGTGGCAGACATTCATTTTGATTATCGTTTGGCAATCAAAGCGATTGAAAACGGTGCGGACAAAATCCGTATTAATCCGGGCAATATCGGAGATGTGTCAAGAGTGCAGGCTGTTGTGAATAAGGCGAAAGAATACGGAGTTCCAATCCGTGTAGGGGTAAACAGTGGTTCTTTAGAGAAACATCTTGTTGAAAAGTATGGCGGAGTGACGGCGGAAGGGATTGTGGAGAGCGCTTTAGATAAGGTTCACATAATCGAAAATATGGGATATGATAATTTGGTTGTCAGTATCAAATCTTCTGATGTACTGATGTGTATTAAGGCACATCAGTTGATTTCTGAACAGTGTAATTATCCATTACATATTGGAATTACAGAGTCGGGAACAGTTTTGTCGGGAAACATTAAATCTTCCGTAGGGCTTGGCATTATGCTTTATGAAGGAATTGGAGATACAATCCGCGTATCTTTAACAGGTGATCCGCTGGAAGAAATTAAGACGGCGAAACTGATTCTAAAGACACTTGGATTGAGAAAAGGTGGAATTGAAGTTGTGTCCTGCCCAACTTGTGGGAGAACAAAGATTGATTTGATTGGATTGGCAAATCAGGTGGAAAATATGGTTGCGGATATTCCACTTGATATTAAAGTTGCGGTTATGGGCTGTGTTGTAAACGGACCGGGGGAAGCAAAAGAGGCGGACATCGGAATTGCAGGAGGAATTGGAGAAGGACTTCTGATTAAAAAAGGTGAAATGGTGAAAAAAGTGAAGGAAGAAGAACTTTTGGAAACATTGAGACAGGAACTTTTGAATTGGGGAAAATAAAATGGGAAAACGATTTTTTGATGTATTTCCAACATTGCAGACAGAAAAAGAAATAGAGGGTTTATTTGAGGGAGTGGAAGTGACGAAAGTGACAACCACTTCCTTAAAAGACAGGTTGAAAATATATTTTTTAAGCACACATCTGATTCCAAAAGTATACATTTATCAGATGGAACAGATGATAAGGGAGCAGTTGTTTGCCCGCACGCCGATTTCCATTCAAATCGTGGAGAGGTATCAACTTTCAGAGCAGTACACACCGGAAAATCTGCTGCGAGAGTATCGGGACAGTATTTTGGAAGAATTGAAAGAAAAGAGTGCCGTGGAATATAACATGTTTTTGAACGCTAAGTGTACGTTTGAAAATGAGAGTATTCTTTGTATGACACTGGAAGATACAATTGTGGCGAAGGGAAAGCAGGATTCTATTGTGGAACTGCTTCAGGAAGTGTTTAATGAGCGGTGTAATGTTCCTGTGGAAGTCCGTGTACTCTATGAGGAAGCAAAAGAAAGCAAACATAAAAAGTACAATGAGATACGTTTGCAGCAGGAAATCAGGGCAATTGTAGAGGGAAATGAAAGCCGAAGAAAAGAACATGTCGAGGAGGAGAAGGAAAAGAAGCCTGAGGAGAACAAAGAAAGAACGGTCAAACCGAAAGAGGAGAAGAAACCGTTTCAGAAGAAAGAGTTCTACTCATCGGTTAAACGTTCCGATGACCCGAATGTTATTTACGGCAGAAACTTTGAGGACGATACGATTGAACTTTCACAGGTCGTAGGAGAAATGGGAGAGATTACCATTCGGGGAAAAGTCATTCAGTTTGATACAAGGGAAATTCGCAACGAGAAAACAATCATTATGTTTGCGGTAACGGACTTTACCGACACGATTATGGTAAAAATGTTTACGAGAAATGAACAACTTCCGGAGATTTTAAGCGAGATTAATAAGGGAGCATTTTTGAAAATAAAAGGTGTTACGACTATTGATAAGTTTGACGGTGAACTGACTATCGGATCGGTGACGGGAATTAAGAAAATTCCTGATTTTACAACGACACGGAAGGATACAAGTCCGGTAAAACGAGTGGAACTTCACTGTCATACAAAAATGAGTGACATGGACGGCGTATCGGAAGTAAAGGCGATTGTAAAGCGGGCGCATGATTGGGGGCATAAGGCGATTGCCATTACCGACCACGGTGTTGTCCAAGCCTTCCCTGATGCAAATCACTATATTGAAACGCTGGACAAAGACGATCCGTTTAAAATCATTTATGGAGTAGAAGGGTATTTGGTTGATGATTTGACGGATATTGCGGTGAATGAGGATAATCAGACGCTTGATGATGCTTTTGTTGTATTCGATATAGAGACAACGGGCTTTAGTTCCGTGAAAGATAAGATTATCGAGATTGGTGCGGTAAAAGTAGAAAATGGGAAAATTGTTTCCCGTTACAGCACATTTGTCAATCCGGAAGTGCCGATTCCCTTTGAGATTACAAAACTGACAAGTATTACGGACGCTATGGTAATTGATGCACCGAAGATAGAGACCGTATTACCTGAATTTATGGAATATGTGGGAGATGCGGTATTAGTGGCACATAATGCCGGATTTGATGTGGGATTTATCGAGGAAAATTGCAGAAGACTCGGCATGGAACGAAAGTTGACATCGGTGGATACGGTTGCTCTTGCCAGAGTATTGCTTCCGACACTTTCGAGATATAAATTGAACATCGTGGCGAAAACTTTGGGGATTTCTCTGGAGAATCATCATCGTGCGGTGGACGATGCGGGCGCTACGGCAGAAATTTTCGTGAAATTTGTGGAGATGTTAAAAGAGCGTGAGATAACTACGCTAAAAGGTGTAAATGAATTTGGGGCGATGAATCCCGATGCTATCCGAAAAATGCCGGCACACCATGTTATTATTTTGGCAAAAAATGATGTAGGGAGAGTAAACTTATATACATTGGTGTCCATGTCCCATTTGAAATATTTTGGCCGTATGCCCCGTATACCGAAAAGTGAGTTGAACCGTTATCGGGAAGGTCTGATTGTGGGAAGCGCCTGTGAGGCAGGAGAACTTTATCAGGCCATCTTAAATGATAAATCAGAAGAACAGATTGCAAAAATTGTCAACTTCTATGATTATTTGGAAATTCAGCCGCTGGGAAATAATGCGTTTATGCTGGAGAGTGAACGTATATCCAATGTAAATACGAAAGAAGATTTAATCCAGATAAATAAAAAGATTGTGAAACTGGGAGAAGAATTTCAAAAAATGGTTGTAGGCACTTGTGATGTTCATTTCTTAGATCCTGATGACGAAGTGTACAGAAGAATTATTATGACGGGAAAAGGTTTCTCCGATGCGGACGATCAGGCGCCGTTGTATTTGCGCACAACGGAGGAGATGATGTCGGAATTTTCTTATCTCGGTTCAGCGAAAGCGGAGGAAATTGTTATTACCAATCCGAATAGGATCGCGGATATGATTGACCCGATTTCTCCGGTGCGTCCGGATAAGTGTCCTCCCGTTATCCAAAATTCGGATCAGGAACTGCGTGACATCTGTTATGAGAAAGCTCACAGTATGTATGGAGAAAACCTTCCGGATATGGTTGTAGAACGTCTGGAAAGAGAACTAAACTCAATTATTTCTAACGGGTTTGCGGTTATGTATATCATTGCGCAGAAACTTGTGTGGAAATCCGTGGAGGACGGATACCTTGTAGGTTCCCGAGGTTCGGTTGGTTCTTCTTTCGTGGCGACCATGGCGGGGATTACGGAAGTAAATCCGTTAAGTCCTCATTATTATTGTAAAAAATGTCATTACAGTGATTTTACATCGGACGAAGTGAGGGCGTATTCCGGCTTGTCGGGCTGGGATATGCCGGATAAAAAATGTCCGGTATGTGGGGAACCCCTTGCAAAAGACGGGTTTGATATTCCGTTTGAGACGTTTCTTGGATTTAAGGGGAATAAAGAGCCGGATATCGACTTGAATTTCTCGGGCGATTATCAGAGTAATGCTCATAAATATACGGAAGTGATTTTCGGAACAGGCCAGACTTTCCGTGCGGGAACAATCGGTACTCTTGCAGATAAGACGGCATATGGTTTTGTGAAAAATTATTATGAGGAGAGAGACAGCCGAAAGCGAAAATGTGAGATTGAGAGAATTGTGGAAGGGTGTACGGGAATCAGAAGAAGTACGGGACAGCACCCGGGAGGGATTATCGTTCTTCCTCACGGCGAAAATATTAATTCCTTTACCCCTGTGCAGCACCCTGCAAATGATATGACAACGGATATAATCACAACACATTTCGATTATCACTCTATTGACCATAACTTGTTGAAACTGGATATTCTAGGCCATGATGATCCTACCATTATCCGTATGTTGGAGGATTTGATTACAGATATTACCGGAGAGAAGTTTGATGCAACAAAGATTCCGTTAGATGATCCTGATGTCATGGCGCTTTTTGCGGGGACGGAGGTTCTTGGAATTAAGCCGGAAGATATTGGTGGTTGTCCGGTAGGCTGTCTTGGTATTCCGGAGTTTGGAACGGATTTTGTTATTCAGATGGTTGTGGATACGAAGCCGAAGACGATTTCGGACTTGATTCGTATTTCCGGTCTTTCCCACGGGACGGACGTATGGCTTAACAATGCACAGACGCTGATTCAGGAAGGAAAGGCAACGATTTCTACGGCAATTTGTACACGAGATGATATTATGACGTACCTGATTAATAAAGGGTTGGATAGTGAGAAATCCTTTACAATTATGGAGCGTGTCCGTAAAGGACTTGTCGCAAAAGGAAAATGTAAAGAGTGGCCGGAGTATAAGAAAGATATGCTGGAACACGGGGTGCCGGAATGGTATATCGGTTCTTGTGAGAAGATTAAATATATGTTCCCGAAAGCCCATGCGGCAGCCTATGTTATGATGGCATATCGTATTGCGTATTGTAAGGTGAATTATCCTTTGGCATATTATGCGGCGTATTTCAGTATCCGTGCGTCGGCATTTTCTTATGAAATTATGTGTCAGGGAAAAGATAAATTGGAGTTTTATCTCAGAGATTACAAGAAACGTTCGGATTCTTTAAGTAAAAAGGAGCAGGACGTATTAAAAGATATGAAAATTGTGCAGGAAATGTATGCAAGAGGATTTGAATTTCTTCCACTTGATATTTATACTGCGAAGGCAGATAAGTTCCAAATTATAGACGGAAAATTGATGCCTCCGCTCAACAGTATTGAGGGAATGGGTGATAAAGCGGCTGAAGCGGTAGAATTGGCTTCAAAAGACGGTCCATATTTATCGCGAGATGATTTCCGACAGAGAACAAAAGTGAGTAAGACGGTTATCGATCTTATGGCAGATTTGGGTATGTTCGGAAATCTTCCGGAGTCAAACCAGTTGTCCCTATTTGATTTTTAAGAAGGTGATAAAAATGATTACGTTTAAAGAAATAGACAGAAGCAATTACATGGAATGTATTTCTTTGAGAATAAAGGAAGAACAAAAAGGTTTTGTTGCGGACAATGCACAATCTTTAGTGGAGGCCAAGTTTGAGGAAGGGTTGTACACCCGTGCGATTTATTCAGACGACACTATGGTAGGATTTGTATTGTTTGATTATGATGCTGAGATTCCCGGCTGGTCAATGAGCAGATTTATGATAGGAGAGCAGTATCAGGGACAGGGCTTAGGAAAAGATGCCGTTAAGCAGTTTTTTAAGTACATGAAAGAAGAAATGAAAATACAGGAACTCTATATTTCCGTTGAAGTGGAAAATACGGTTGCCTGCGAATTGTATGAAAAAATAGGATTTCATTTCTTAAAATCGGTTGAATATGAATTTAACGGGGTTGTGTATAAAGAAAAACAGATGAAAATAGAATTGTGAATAAATGGCTAAATATATTGCTGTGTTTATAAAAGCATGGTATACTAACATATCAATGCAAATTTTATAATTGAATAATGAAAACATTGTGCGGTTACTTTTTGTAATGAAAAGTATTAAAAGGGAATTCGGTGCAAGTCCGAAACAGCTCACTTTACTGTAAGGAATGACGAAATCCATAAAGCCACTGTGGAGACAACTGGTCTGCATGGGAAGGAGGAAAGTAGGGTTTAGTTCTAAGTCAGGAGACCTGCCGATACATATTGTGAAATCTTTCGGTGAGGATAAGATGATACATAGAAGTTAAATCAGACTTTCATATACAGAGTCTTAGTTTTTGTGTGTTTAAAAGCAGCCGACAGGCTGCTTTTTTAATGTGAGAATGCGCAGTGGCGCAATGACTTTTAATGAGGAAAAGGGGGAAGGTATGAAATTTAGTGATTTTCACCCGATTGTGAATGCTGTCTATTTTGCAGTGGTTATCGGGGTTACCATATTTTCTATGTCACCATATTTTTTATTGCTTTCTCTGTCGGGGGCATTTATATATTCTCTTGTATTGAAGGGGAAAAAGGCAATGAAACAAAACATTTCTATAGTATTTATTACCCTTGTCATTATGACAGGGATAAATGCGCTGTTTACCCATAACGGAGAAACGGTTTTGTTTTATATACGTCATAACCGAATTACGATGGAGGCTGTATTTTTTGGGATTGCATCATCGGTAATGTTGTCTTCCGTCATCATTCTGTTTGACTGTTTTCATGTGATTATGTCTGAAGAAAAATTGATTTATTTATTTGGAAGGATAGCTCCGGTATTCGGATTAATGGTGTCAATGATATTTCGGTTTGTTCCGCTTTTGCGCTGCAGATTTAAGGAAATACAGATGGGGCAGGCATGTATGGGAAGAAATGCACAGACGGGAGTGATTTGGAAAATAAGACAGTTGTTGAAAGAACTTTCTATTTTGATTGCATGGTCGCTGGAGGCTTCCATTGAAAGTGCGGATTCTATGGCTGCCAGAGGGTATGGACTGCCGGGAAGAAGCAGTTTTCATCTGTTTAAAATCACTGTTCAAGACGTGATACTGCTTATCATTGTCGGAGTGTGTGGCGGAATTACTGTGGCGGGCTGTATTTTTGGCCGGACAACAATGCAGTATTATCCGAAACTGCTCGTGCCGGCGATGGCATGGAAAGATATAATCTGCATAAGTTCCTTTGGTATATTAGTGCTTATGCCATCGGTAATTGAATATATTGGAGGACATAAATGGGAAAGATAAAGTTTGAACAGGTAACATTTACATATCCGCTTGCAGAGCAGGCAGCGCTTAAAGACGTTACTTTTGAAATAGAGGAATCACAATTTATTGTGATTTGCGGAAAGTCGGGCTGTGGGAAAAGTACACTGCTCAGGCAAATGAAAAAAAATATGATGCCGTATGGCGAATTAAAAGGTGAAATTTTATATGATGGAACTTCCATAAAAGAATTGGAAGAGAGGAAGAGTGTATCTGAGATAGGGTATGTACAGCAAAATCCCGATAACCAGATTGTTACGGATAAGGTTTGGCATGAACTGGCATTTGGGTTGGAGAGCCTTGGATACGACAATCAGACTATTAAGCGCCGCGTGGCAGAAATGGCGGATTATTTCGGCATAGAAAACTGGTTTCATAAGGAGACAAATACATTGTCGGGAGGTCAGAAACAGTTGTTAAATTTGGCGTCCGTCATGGTAATGCAGCCAAAAGTATTGATTTTGGATGAACCTACGGCACAACTGGATCCCATTGCAGCATCGGAATTTTTGCAGACGGTTTATAAAATTAATCGGGATTTAGGCGTCACGGTTATTATGTCGGAACATCGGTTAGAGGAAGTTTTTCCAATAGCGGACAGAGTGCTGGTTTTAGATACAGGGAAAATAGTTGCGATAGATATTCCTGAGCGGATTGGAGAGTATCTTTCCGGCAGTGAAACAGGCGGAGCACACCCCATGTTTTACGGGCTGCCGGCGGTAGTTAGGATTTTTCAAAACTTCCGCATGGGAGAATCACCGCTTACAATCCGCGAGGGAAGAAAAAAGATGGAACAATTACTGAAAGGAAAAGAAGTAGTTGGAAGTTCCTTTGATGCGGTAGAAAAATCTAAGGAGACAGTCATACAACTGAAAAATGTATGGTTTCATTATGAAAAAGGGCATCACGATGTATTGAAGGGCGTATCTTTTTCCGTGGAGAAAGGACGTTGGTCCTGTGTTTTGGGAGGAAACGGAAGTGGCAAAAGCACAATGCTTAAAGTGATCTGCGGCATTTTAAAACAGCAGAAAGGGAAAGTTTTTATCAATGGTGCACAGACAGGAAAAAAATGTTCTGAGAAAGTTGTGATGCTGCCACAGAATCCGCAGGCAGTCTTTACAGAGATTACGGTGGAGGAAGAATTATTTGAGGGTGTGGCATTTATGGACATGGAAGACCGGGAAAAAATTGAAAAAGTAGAAATGATGCTGGAGAAAATGGAGATAACACATTTGCGAAAGGCAAATCCATATGACTTATCGGGAGGTGAGCAGCAGAGGCTGGCGCTCGGAAAAATTTTACTGTTGGAGCCGACAATTCTTCTTCTAGATGAACCGACAAAAAGTCTCGATCCGTTTTTTAAAAGGACATTGGCAAAGATTTTAAAAGATTTGCAGAGAAACGGAATGACTATTTTTATGGTAAGTCATGATGTAGAGTTCTGCGCATCGTATACCGACTACTGTGCCATGTTTTTTGATGGTGAAATTGTATCGGAAGACTGTACGAGAAAGTTTTTTTCAGGAAACAGTTTCTATACGACAACGGCAAACAGGATAGCGAGAAAATGGTGTAATGAATTGATTACTTGTGAGGAGGTTCAGGAATGGCTTCAGAAAAACGTCAATTAACACAGCAGGAAAAAGCGGCAAAACAGAGACTTCATGTGGCGGCGGAACTGATATTAATAGGTATTCCGATTGCCCTTATAGTAGGAATAAAGTTTTTGCCGAGAGAGTGGTATATGCTGCTTAGCCTGAGTGTTCTTGCGATGACGATAGCGCCGTTTTTCATGGTTTTTGAATCGAGAAAGCCAAAAGCAAGGGAAATTGTTCTGCTTGCCATGATGAGCGCTCTTGTTGTGGCGTCGCATTTGTTTTTCCATATTGTATTTCCGATACAGATAGGGACGGCGCTGATTATCATTAGCGGCATTTCTCTCGGACCGGAGGCAGGTTTTTTCATCGGGGCATTAAGCAGATTGGTGTGTAACTTTTATATGGGACAGGGACCGTGGACTCCGTGGCAGATGGTTTGTTGGGGGATACTCGGATTTTTGGCAGGGTTTGCGTTTAACTGCGGCAATACGGAAACATTAAAATCAAGAAATTTTAAAATGATTGCAGGCCCGGTGCTGACAATACTGTTTTCGCTTTTGCTGGCATATCTTAGTTTTTTGCTTTATCCCGGGCAGGACAGTGCCGTGGGCTGGAGATTTTATCTGTTTGGGGCAGTCGGCTTGATTTTAGGGGTGGCTGTTCAGAAAAAGCGGCTTCCGGCAGATAATATTACGCTTTCACTATTTACCTTTTTCACAACGTTTATTGTGTATGGTGGAATTATGAATCTCAGCAGTGCATTGTTATCTGCAAACGGTGCTTCGGGGAAAGGAATCAGTCTTGAGGGACTGCGTATACTGTATGTTACCGGTGTGCCGTATGACTTTTTTCATGCGCTGACCGCTGCGGTTTGCGTATATTTCATTGGCGGGAATGTTATTCAGAAATTGGAACGAATAAAGATTAAATACGGAATTTATAAATAGAAAAATTGAGGGTGGAGATGTGGACAAAGATTTTGAAAAACTGATACGAAATAAAAGAAAACGAAAAATTTCAGTATGTATTGTAATTTTGTTTATTGTACTGACAACTCTATTTTCTTTCAAAACAGAAAATGGAAAAGAAAAAAAGAAAAGTGAGGTTACGCTGAAAATTCGCTGTGATGAACTGATTGACAATCCGGAAAAAATGACAAAACCGGAATTGTGGCAGTATATACCGGAAAACGGAATCATATTGGAAGAGACAAAGTGTACCATAGAAACAGGGGAGACGGTTTTTGATGTTTTAAACAGAGTGTGTAAGGAGAAAGACATTCAGATAGAATACAGTTATACAGCCGGATATGATTCATATTATGTGGAAGGAATCCAGTATTTATATGAATTTGACGCGGGAAAGAGAAGCGGCTGGATATACCTTGTTGATGGAAAAAATACAAACTATGGCTGTTCACAGTATAAATTAAAAGGCGGAGAAAAAATCGTGTGGGAATATGTCTGTGATTATAAGTAAGGCAGGGGAAAGGAAAAAGAATGAAAGAAAAAATTTTGAAATTAAAAAAAGAAATTGGAAAAGTAATTGTAGGAAAAGAGGAAGTAGTTGAGAAAGTTCTGATGGCGATCATAGCGGGAGGACATATTCTTCTGGAGGATATTCCGGGTGTGGGAAAAACAACACTTGCATTAGCCTTCAGCAAAGCGATGGGCTTGGAGTTTAGGCGTATACAGTTTACTCCGGACGTTGTCCCTTCAGACATTACGGGATTTATGATATATGACAAGCAAAAAAATAGTTTTACATATCGGGAAGGCGCCGTAATGTGCAATTTCTTTCTCGCAGATGAAATTAACCGCACGTCAAGTAAAACACAGTCGGCACTTCTGGAAGTAATGCAGGAAGCGAAAGTGACGGTGGACGGGGAGACACACCGGATTCCTCAGCCGTTTATCGTTATGGCCACGCAGAATCCTATAGGTACTGCGGGAACACAGATGCTGCCGGAAGCCCAGCTTGACCGTTTTATGATAAAGTTATCTATGGGATATCCGGAATTTAACGCACAGATAGAAATTTTAAAGAACAGGGAAAAAGAAGATCCTCTTGATGCCGTGAAAGAAATTCTCTCAATTGAAGAAGTGATTGAGATGAAGAAGGAAGCAAAAGAGATTTATGTGGACGATAAAATATATGAGTACGTTACAATACTTGTGGAAGCAACAAGAAAACATGATTATGTCAGACTCGGAATAAGTCCGCGAGGGGCTTTGGCGCTGTGCGGTATAGCCAAAGCGAGAGCATATATTTCAGGTAGAAATTATGTGACACCGGAAGATGTAAGCGAGTGCTTTTTAGATGTATGCAGACACCGTCTTATTCTTAAGCCGAAGGCGAATTTAACTTCTATGGATACGGACAGTATACTTCAGCAGATTTTAGATGAAAATAAAGCACCAAAGTTGTAGGAAGAGTGATGGTATTGAAAAAAGAAAAAATAGTATTCGGTCTTTTGTTTCTTGCCGGAACGGTACTTTACTTTTTTACGGAGATTTCATATGCACCGCTGTTTTTGACGGGAATATGTGTTTATGGAATTGTAGGATTTATCGTATCCGGAATATCGGGGAAAAAAACGGATTTGCATTTTGACGGGGAAAAGCAATGTGAAAAAGGAAGTCAGCTGGAAGTCACTCTGCATATGAAAAATAACAGTAAGATTCCAATCTGGAACGGGGAGATACTTTTGCGGGTGAAAAACAAGTTGACGGGTGAACAGACGGAAGTCAAAAAAACAATGTCTCTTCTGCCGTTACAGAGCAAAAAGGCGCACTTCTATTTAGAAGCGCATTTCTGTGGCTGCATTGAAGTGACTGTAGAGAAAATGAAAATTTCAGATCCGTTTGGCATATTTACCAAAGAGAGAAATTTCCATATGGAAAACAGATATTACGTTTTTCCCAAATTGATGGAAGTTGATTTTACAAGCGAACAGTTGAATCAATATGATATGGAAAGTTATAAATATTCCGCTTTAAAAAGCGGGGAAGATACAAGTGAGACTTTCGGGATAAGAGAGTATAAAGAAGGGGACAGCCTGAAATCCATTCATTGGAAACTGACTGGGAAAATGGAAAATCTCATCGTACGGGAGGCGGGACTTCCGGTAGAAAACAGTGTAATGATACTGCTTGACAAAAGAGAGAGAGAAGAAATTTCGGCGGACAAGAAAGATAAACTGACGGAAATGTTTTTGTCGCTGTCAAATACAATTATAAAAAACGGTATACAGCATTCCATTGGCTGGTACAATTATGAAATAGAAAAATTTGAACAATATCGCATTCAATCCACGGAGGACATCTATGTGATTATCGGGGAACTTCTTTCCAATCCCCATTGTAAAGATGAAATAAGCACGGTGGATAGGTTTATAGAGTCGGACGCAGGGAAGGAATATAGTAACTATCTGTATGTGACAGAGAGTGATACAGCAGAGAGAGAGACGGAGAAATTAATGAATTATGGAAACGTTGAAATTTATCGAACGAGAGAATTTAGTTAGAAAAAAAGATATTATAAAGGAAATTTTGCTTTCTCTATTTTTAGGTATCTCCACTTTTTTGTGTTTTCGGGATATGTTTCAGTTTACTTTATGTTTTTCAGGATCATATTTAGGTGGAATGAGAAGCGGATTAGTGTATACATGGAACCGTATCGCAGATGTGTTGGGGAATGAAAAGTATATTCTGCTTCCTAAGTTTGCCGGAGAGGGAGAGGGAAATACATTATTTTTAATTACGGCGCTAATTCTTTTCGTAATTCTGTATTTCTTTTTTGTACACAGTAAAAACAGTTGGGCAATTTTTTTGATTTTTCTTTTGACTGTTATTTTAAGCGGAGCGACAAATTTGCAAATTTCCATGGGAACAGCAATGCTTTTTACCGTCTCCGTAATTGCCGGAATACTGTACGCCCGTGACAGGAATGGCTTGTGTAATAAGTTATGCCTATTTATTTTGACGGCAATCTTGTGCGCAGCCGTATTTTCTTCACCGCTGGGCAGAAAGATAAATGCCAAATCAGAAACAATTTATAAAATACAGAATGTGGTAAAAACGAAGGCGAAAGAGAAATACTATGGCTCTAATCCGTTAAAAAATGGTGATTTGAAACAGAGAAAACGGGAGAAAGTTGAAGGAGACGCACTTGAAATTACGATGACAACCCCTCAGTCAATATACCTCAGAGGTTTTGTCGGGGAAAGTTATCAGGATAACCGGTGGGAAACGTTGCCAAATTACAATTACTATAAAGAAAAAGATTTATTTTACTGGCTGAGAAAGGAAGAATTTCAAACGTTTGGACAGTTGGGACAGGCGGAGGAATTGTTTCATGAAGAAAAATCAGAAAGAGAGAATCAGGTTACCATTCAGGTCAAAGAAGCCGACAGCCGTTATGCCTATATCCCTTATGAGATGAAAGGGGAAATTTCCGAAGGAAAAGCATGGGGCGGCAGTTTTATCACACCGTCGGGTTTAAACAGACTAAAAAAGTATAGTTATAACACGGGTAACAATGCCGTTAAAACATGGACGGATACGGCGTCAAAAGTGTTTTTGAGAGCGGATACGGAACAGGCAAAAGACTATTTACGGAAAGAAAGTAATTATAATACATATGTATATGAAAACTTTACATATCTCTCCAAAAAAGAAAAAAGTATTTTGAACCGGTATATCGGTAAAGCGGGAGATCAGTCCCGTGGGCATATTGATTACAAACCGGCTATTGCGGGAATTCAAAAGTATCTGGAGGATAATTTTATATATACGGAAAATCTGGGGGAAAAGGCGGAGCAAAGTCAAAGTATGCTGGAGGGATTTCTTGTATCTAAAAAGGGATACGATGTGCAGTTTGCCACCGCTGCAACACTTATGTTTCGCTATTATGGGATTCCTGCAAGATATGTGGAAGGATATTTAATCACGCCGAAAGATGCAAAAAAAATGGAAAGCGGAAAGCCGGAAATCATTCCAAAAACAAATGCACACGCATGGGTGGAAATATATGTTGACGGGACGGGATTTGTTCCGATAGAAGTATCGCCCCCTTATCGAAAAATCATGGAAGAAGCGGATATGGAAGTCGGTATATCCAACAATACACTATTGCGACCATTTGATAATGAGGGGGGAGCAAATAATAAGGCGCAGGAAACGGAGATGTCAGGCGACGATAATAAGCACATTACTTTTCCTGTAATAATTATTATCTGTGGGATTATCGGTCTGATTCTTCTGGCAATAGTGATCAGGCTGTTTTGGAAATATGTTATCTGTTTTAAAAAATTCCTGAACAGACGGAAACTTTTTAATAAGGCGGCGCCGAAACAGGCGGTCAGTGCAATGTATTCGTACATGGAAGAGCAAAAGTATCCGATAAAAGAGGGCGTCAGAGCGCTGGGGAATAAGGCCGCTTACAGTCAGGAAGAGTTGAGCGACAAAGAACGCAAAGAAATGTTAATGGCGCTGAAAAGTGCGGCAAAGGAGAAAAAGAAAAATGAAAAGAAAAATAAAAGGAATGCTGGTCGGCGCGCTTGCGGCCGCCATGCTATTGTGCGGCTGCGGGGCAAAAAATCTGGCAGATAATATAGATGAGCAGACCAAAAAGACTGCGGAATATGTGAAAGAAAATGTCCCAAATCCGCAAGTGTCGTCAATAGGCGGAGAATGGGCGGTAAAAGGAATTGCGGAAAGCGGTATCGAACCGGACGACAGTTATTTTGAAGTATATTACGATACGGTGAGAGCGAAAGTTAAGTCGGAAAAGGGCGCAATTCACGAGGAATATTATTCGGATTATGCCAGAGTGATTATTGCCTTAAACGCGATAGGGAAAGATCCGACCAATGTGGAAGGGTACGATATGACAAAGCCGTTGGAAGAGTATGAGGAATTGACACAGCAGGGAGTGAATGCGGTTGCATACACACTTGTGGCGGCGAATGAGAGCGGTATTTCTCTGGAACATGAACAGGCGTATGTGGAATTTCTTGTGAAGGAAATGGAAGCCATGTTATCTGAACGGAAAGACACATATACAGATTATATTTCAATGGGGCTTTTGGGATTATCTTTTTATCAGGACGATGATTCGGTAAAGAAGGTGACGGAAGACGGCATAAAATATTTATCGGATATGCAGCAGGATAACGGAACAATGGGAAACTGTGAGTCCACTTCCGAGGCTGTCATTGCATTGACACAATTGGGAGTAGACGTATTTTCGGACAAACGATTCGTAAAAAATGAAGGAAGTCTCGGAGAAAGTTTAATGAATTATCAGGCGGAAAACGGGGCGTTTCTTCATACGGAAGACGGGGAAAAAGCAAATGAAATGGCTACGGAGAAAGCATTGCTGGCTCTGTGCAGTATGAAAAAAATGGAGAAAGGAGGGCTTTATGACGGGCAAAAATAGTTTGCGGCACTTTTGGAGGAAATACAGGCTGTCTCTTTTAGGTGTCGCAGTAATACTGGGATTTATTTTTCTCTCGGGAACATTTTTATCAACTCAGGAGCAGGTACACGGAAAAAATCCATTGGAAACAGAGAATAAGGAATCTTCACGCATAGCGGTGACAGGAAAAAATTATACTTTGAATTATAAGCAGGAAGAAGAATATAAGCGTGAACAGGCAAAACGGGAAGAAAAAATAAAACAACAGCCCGCCGAACCGATAGAGGAGATAAAAAGTGAAACAGAATCCGGCAAAAAGAAGACATCATCGATTCTCTCGGAAAATTCTTCACAGGCACAGACAGGAGATAAAAATTCCGTCGGCAACGGAGATAAGACGGAAGAAGGACAGGGAAAACCGGAAACAGGCGGAGGAAACGAAGAGGGAAACGGCGAAGGTGAAAGCGGTGAGAATACAGGGGGCGATGAGGAAGTATCCAAACTTCCTGAGATTATATGCAGCCTGACGGAAGGGCAGGTGGTAAGCGGAGGCTTTCTGGGATTCACGGTGCAGGCAACCACATATAAAAAGGAACCGTTAAGTTCTTTTTATGTAACGGTAAAGGTAAACGGCAGGAAGTTGTACAGTTCGGGAACACAGCATAATGTGATAAGTTACAGAACTTCTCAGGAGTTGCAAGATGGAAATAATGAAATTTCCGTTACGGCAACAGATAAAGAGGGGAATACAGCCACTAAAAATTATCACGTCACAGTCAAAAAAGAGGACGCGCAGATAGAGGGAGGAACAATGCGCGTCAAATTGCAGGCGGACGTACTTGGATTGGGAACAATTTTTGACGAAACGGTTGTGTTCTATGAGGGAGAGAACCTTCCTTATGTAGTGGACCGTGCGTTTAAGAAAGCGGGAATAAAATATAAGTATACGGGAACATTTGACTATGGATTCTATTTGCAGAGAATATATAAACCGGGCATCACAAACGGATATAAAATTCCCGCACCGATTTTACAAAAACTGGAAGAAGAAAACTGTTCATGGGTTGGCTATGAGACGGATTCCCTTGGGGAGAAAGATTTTTATTACTGGTCGGGGTGGCTCTACAGGTTAGACGGATATTTTCCGGACGGGTTATCAACAATACCGGCGGAAGACGGTTCGGAGGTAGAACTTCTATTTACGCTGAACAATGGAGCAGAATATAACGGAACATGGTTTTCAGGAAACTGGTAATATTGAAAGGGGTGATGCGAAAAAGAAGGTTGAAACATGTAATGCAGTGCGAAAGGAAAGGAAGAAGAAAGATGAAAAAGTTAAAACAAATGGCAGCAACAATTCTTGCGGTGTCTTTAATGATAACAATGCTTCCGGCAAATGTGTTTGCCAAGGAGGCAGTTCGTGAGAATGTAGATACAGAATGGTACAATTTCCGAAACAATCCGGAAAATAACGGGGTGACAGACAGACCTACTCCGATTGAGGCGGAGGAAACAGTACAAAAGTGGGCAGAAAAGTATGGAACAGGCTGGTCGGCAGCACCGACTCCGCCTCTGATTTTAGATGGAAAATTATATATCGGTGTTGCAAACCGGATTCTTGAAATCGACAAAGAGACAGGTAAAGAAATTCGCAGAAGTGATGAAATGATTGGAAATGTCGGGTATGCGATGAATCCTCTCACATATGCGGACGGGAAATTGTTTGTACAGGTCGGAAACGGTGCAATTCAGGCTGTTGACTATAAGACATTAAAATGTGTGTGGTATAGTGAGAAAATAGGCGGACAGACGGTTTCTCCGATCAGTTATGCGAAGATTGACGGGAAAGGTTACATCTATAGCGGTACATGGAACAGTGAAAAACGAGATGGAAGTTATATCTGTATGACAACAGATGACGAGGGAACAACGGAAGTAGAGGGGCAGACAAAAGGTGGAGGAAAAGAAAAAAAATTAACATGGCAGTTTACTCCTTCAACAGATGATCCGCAGGTAAAGAATAAAAGAGGTTTTTACTGGGCCGGTGCATACGCTACAGAAAATTATATAGCGGTAGGCTCAGATGACGGTTCTAATGAGGGTGACTATACGGCAGACGCCATATTCTATACATTAGACTCACGTACGGGAAAAATCATTGACTCCATTTCCGGAATTAAGGGTGATATCCGTACAACGACAGTGTACGACAACGGATATTTGTATTTTGCCACAAAAGGCGGGGTTCTCTACAAGACAAAAGTAGACAGCAAAGGGAAACTGAGTGAGACAAGTTCGATTGACATAGGAGCGGTAACAAATGAAAAATTAATGGCGACAGCAGCGCCGTTAGTATATGGAAATAAGATTTATATGGGAGTTTCGGGTTCGGGAGGACAGTTTGATCCTGACGCAGGACACGGATTCCGTATTATCGATAACAGAGGTCCGCTTACACAGGATTCTATCATGTATAGTCTTCCGATTGCCGGATATCCGCAGGCGGCAGCGTTAGCATCAACAGCATATGCGGACAAAGATTTTGACGGAGACGGAGAGGCAGACGGCAGAGTGTATTTGTATTTCACATACAATGCAATGCCGGGAGGAATCTATTACTGTTACGATACAAAGGATCAGACAGAAGCAAAGCCTGAACAGTACGGGGAATTATTTGTGCCGCAAAAGGAACAGCAGCAGTATTGTATCAGTACTCTTTGTGCGGACAGAGACGGAACACTATATTATAAGAATGACAGCTGCTATTTAATGGCAGTAGAAAACAATCTGGCATACTTAAAAAATGTAACGGTAAAAGGCGGAGAAAACGAAAGTATTTCATGGAATAAAGCATTTGATTCGGCAAATGCGGAATATGAGTTAAAAATTCCTGATACAATGAAAACGGCAAATATCACATTGGAAATGAATGAGGGAATGACTGCTACAATCAACGGCAGCGCATATACCGGTAAAAATGAAGTGACACTTGAAGAAGGTGACACAAAAGTACAGATTGAAGTCAGCAAAACAGAAGGAGAAAAAACATATAAAAGAACATATACATTAAACTTTGCGAGGGTAAAGGCAATCTCCACTCTTGAGAGTATGAAGGTAGGAAATTCAAACTCCTTCACCGGATTTTTGCAGATGACACCTGAATTCACATCAGAAGTAACGGATTATAAAGTGGATACAACAAGACAGGAAAGTTTTTGGAGAGTGTGGTTAAAACCGACAGATGTAAACTCAAAAATAACCGTAACTCCTGTAGAAAATGTAGACAGAATAACAACATCAAATGGGAATACTTCAACTCAGGGGCATGACAGATGGAATGTGTATAAGAAAGATCAGACAAAAACGGCTAAGATTAGAGTCGACGTGTTGTCTGAAAACGGAAAGAAAACGACAAGTTATAATCTGACTTTAGAAGTTCCTGTAAAAGTAACCGGAATTGCGCTTGATAAACAGGAAGCGGAACTGGATATGACAGAGAAATTACAGTTGAATGCAAAAATCATGCCGGAAAATGCAACGATTCAGACGGTTAAATGGTATTCGTCTGATGAAGAGACAGCAACTGTAGACGAAAAAGGTCTTGTAACACCGAAAAAAGCAGGAAATGCAGAGATTACGGTTATATCTGATGATGGAGCGAGCATAACGGACAAATGTCATGTTACGATTACGGATAAGGCAAAAGAAGTAGACGATTTAATTGATGCAATCGGAACGGTTACTTTGGAAAGCAAGGCTAAAATTGATATTGCCAGAGATGCTTATAACACTTTGACTGCTGAGCAAAAAGAGAGAGTAACGAAGTTAAACGTATTAGAAGAGTCAGAAAAAGAATATGACCGTTTAAAAGGAGAGGCCGATAAAGAAGAAGCAGACAAGGCTGCTGCAAAGGCGGTAGACGATTTGATTGAAAAAATCGGGGAAGTTACAATTGACAGTGGAAAACAGATTCAGCAGGCAAGGGAAGCGTTTGAAAAACTGACTCCTGAGCAGAAAGAAAAAGTAGAAAAGGAAGAAATCCTCAAAGTAGCAGAAGAAAAATATGCCGAATTATTGTTGGTCGAAGAAAAAGAAAATGCAAAGAATCTTTTAGACAACTACAAAAATTTAACGGAATACAGACAGGAACAGCAGGAAGAATTAAAAAGAATTATCCGTGAAGGAAAAACGCAGATAGAAAATGCGACGGATAAAGACGGTATAGACAAGGTCGTAAAAGCGGCAAAAGAAAAAATGGACGCCGTAAAAACCGATGCGGAACTGACAGCCCAAGAAAATATGGAGAAAGCGGCAGAGTATGTGGAAAAGCAAATTGCCAATATAGGAGAAGTTCGTTTTACTTCAAAATCAAGAGATGCGATTTTATTTGCAAGAGTTTCTTATGACAAATTAGAAAAAACGGCACAGGAAAAAGTAGATAATTACAGTGTTCTGTCAGCTGCGGAAGCAAAATGGAAAGAATTGGAATCAAATGCAAAAGTAATCACTTTAGTTGATGAAAAGAGCAAAATAGCAGTCAGCGGAAAATTCATGGAAGATTTTGAACTCCATGTAGAGAAAGCGGATAAAGAAGCGGAAGCTGTTCTGCAAAAAGAATTTGTATCATTGGGTGATAAACTTGAAAATCTTTTTGTTCCGTATACAATTTCGTATGAAGGCGGATATGTGGGAGAAATCACAGTGAAAATTCCTGTTGATGCAGTTTACAACGGAAGAAATGTGATTGTAAAACAATTGTGTGGGGACAACTCCATAGTATCTTATGAGACAACTGTCAAAGAAAACAGTGTGTCAGTGAAAACAAACACATTGGGAACATTTATGGCAGGTGTTGAAAAAGTGAAAAATCTAAATGGAAGTGCGCCTAAGACGGCAGACACTTCAGACATGATACTCTGGATTGGAATTTGTGTGCTCAGTATGGTTACATTGGCGGTGCGCAGACGTTTAAAACACAACTAATTATTTGTAAAGAAAGTAACTCTTAACAGGGGTTACTTTCTTTTTGTCTGTCCTACAAATACATTTGCTTATGTCCGTGAAACAAATACGGTTTTGGAAAAATGTTCGCCTGTAGCGGATAGAATTTGCTTGATATTTTCGTAAAAATGGGATATGATATTTTTAAAGAAACGGGAAAAATTACCTGAAAGAATAGGAGAAGAAAACGATGAATGATAACAAAATGTGGGCATTGGTAAAAGAAGAAGCAGCGCCGGGATTAGCCCTTAAGAGAGTTCCGATTCCGGAAGTAGGCACAAACGATGTGAAAATTAAAATTCACAAAACAGCAATCTGTGGAACAGACGTGCATATTTATCAGTGGAATGAATGGGCACAACACACAATTGCAGTTGGACAGACAGCAGGTCACGAATATGTAGGTGAGATTGTAGAGATGGGTTCAGGCGTGCGCGGATATAAAATAGGAGACCTTGTATCAGGAGAAGGCCACATTGTATGCGGTAAATGCCGTAACTGTCTGGAAGGCCATAAAGAAAACTGTAAAGATGCAAAAGGTGTAGGGGTAAACCGAGACGGTGCTTTCGCAGAATATCTTGTTATTCCAGCAGAGAACGTATGGCCTACGAACCCTGCAATTCCGGAAGAAATGTATGCGATTTTTGATCCATTTGGAAATGCGACACACACAGCGCTTTCTTATGAAGTATTAGGGGAAGACGTATTGATTACAGGTGCCGGTCCGATTGGTATTATGGCAGCGGCCATCGCAAAATTTGCGGGGGCAAGACACGTTGTTGTCACGGACTTTAATCAGTATCGTTTGGATCTTGCAAAGAAACTGGGAGCGACAAGAACAGTTAACCTTGCAAATGAAAAACTGGAAGATGTGATGAAAGAAATCGGAATGACGGAAGGTTTTGACGTAGGTATGGAAATGTCAGGAGCGGCTGCAGGATTCCGTGATATGATTGAAAACATGAAACATGGCGGTAAAATCGCAGTTCTCGGTTTACAGAGACCGGACGCACAGATTAACTGGGAGACAGTTATCTGGAACGGATTGAACATTCGCGGTATTTACGGACGTAAAGTATGGGACACATGGTATAAGATGACAACAATGCTTCAGGCAGGACTTGACATTTCAGATATTATTACACACAGAATGAACATCAAAGATTACAAAGCAGGATTTGATGCAATGATCTCAGGACAGTCAGGAAAAGTTATCCTGAACTGGGAAGAGTTAGACAAATTAGAACCACAATCACAGGAAGTTTAAAATAAGAGAGAAAGGATTGATAGAAATGGCACGTAAAAATGATATTTTAAGTATCTACACAAAAGAAGTGGAAGATATTAAGGCAGCAGGATTATTTAAAGGTGAAGCACCGATTGCCTCTGCACAGGGCGCAAGAGTAAAATTGGAAGACGGCAGAGAAGTTATCAATATGTGTGCGAACAACTACTTAGGTTTGGGAGACAACCAGAGATTAATTGATGCGGCAAAGAGAACTTATGATGAAAGAGGATACGGAGTTGCATCTGTACGTTTTATTTGCGGAACACAGGACATTCACAAACAGTTGGAAAAGAAAATCTCTGATTTCTTAGGAATGGACGATACAATTCTTTACTCTTCATGTTTTGATGCAAACGGCGGGTTGTTTGAAACAATTTTGACTGCAGACGATGCGGTTATCAGCGATGAGTTAAACCATGCTTCAATTATTGACGGTGTCCGCTTATGTAAAGCAAAACGTTTCCGTTACAAAAACAATGATATGGAAGATTTGGAAGCAAAATTAAAAGAAGCAGATGAAGCAGGTGCAAGAATTAAACTGATTGCAACAGACGGTGTATTTTCTATGGACGGAATTATCTGTAACTTAAAAGGAGTTTGTGATCTGGCTGATAAATACAACGCTTTAGTTATGGTAGATGACAGCCATGCCGTTGGATTTGTGGGAGCACACGGACGCGGAACCGCAGAACACTGTGGAGTGGAAGGCCGTGTAGATATTATTACGGGTACTTTAGGAAAAGCGCTCGGCGGAGCGTCAGGCGGATACACATCTGCCCGCAAGGAAATCGTTGATTTACTTCGTCAGAGAAGCCGTCCGTACTTATTCTCTAACTCACTGGCTCCGGCGATTGCAGGTGCAAGTATCGAATTGTTCGATATGTTAAGTGAAAGCACAGAACTTAGAGACCATTTGGAAGAGACAACTGCTTACTACCGTAAATTGCTTGTAGATAACGGATTTGACATTATTATGGGAACACACCCATGTGTACCTGTTATGTTATACGATGAAGTGACGGCAGCAGAATTTGCAAAACGTATGATGGAGAAAGGGGTTTATGTAGTGGCATTCTCTTATCCTGTTGTTCCAAAAGGAAAAGCAAGAATTCGTACACAGGTTTGTGCAAGTCACACAAAAGAAGATATTGATTTCATTGTAAAATGCTTTATTGAAGTAAGACAAGAAATGGGATTAAATAAATAGCAATTTTGAAAAAGAAGAGTGGAAAATCTGCTCTTCTTTTGTTATACTGTTGAGAAAAAGTGAAAGAGAGGAAAGTGAATGGAAAAAAGAAAAATCATTCAGGTAGAAGAAAAAGTACCGTTTAAGTTATTGGTGCCTCTTAGCATTCAGCATATGTTTGCGATGTTTGGAGCATCTGTACTCGTGCCGTTTGTGTTTGGAATCAATCCGGCGATTGTGTTATTTATGAATGGGGTGGGAACTCTTTTGTTTATTTTGATTACAAAAGGGAAAGCACCTGCGTATTTAGGTTCAAGTTTTGCGTTCCTTGCACCGGCGGGAGTTGTCATCAGTAAATTTGGCTACGAATACGCTCTGGGAGGATTTGTGGCAGTTGGATTTTGTGGCTGTATATTAGCGTTTATAATTTACAAATTCGGTTCAGACTGGATAGACATTGTTCTCCCTCCGGCGGCTATGGGACCGGTTGTTGCTCTGATTGGTTTGGAGTTAGCGGGAACTGCCGCAAATAATGCGGGACTGCTGGATAAACACATCAAGCCGGAAAATGCCATTGTATTTTTAGTTACGTTAGGAATGGCTGTTTTCGGGTCGGTTGTATTTAAAGGATTTTTGTCGGTTATCCCGATTTTAATTGCGGTAATCGCCGGATATATTTCTGCCATTGCCTGCGGCATCGTTGATTTTACGGCAGTATCAAAGGCGTCCTTGTTTGCTATGCCGAATTTTTCGTCACCGAAATTTAATTTGGAAGCGATTCTGATTATTCTTCCGGTTATTCTTGTTATTACATCAGAGCATATCGGGCATCAGATTGTAACGGGGAAAATTGTGGGAAGAAATCTGTTAAAAGATCCGGGATTACACCGTTCATTATTTGGAGATAATTTTTCTACGATGTTGTCAGGATTTATAGGCTCTGTTCCTACAACAACTTATGGGGAAAATATCGGAGTTATGGCGGTAACAAGAGTATACAGTGTGTATGTTATTGCGGGAGCGGCAGTTCTTTCCATTGTCTGTTCGTTCATCGGAAAACTGACCGTTTTAATCCAGACAATTCCGGGAGCGGTAATCGGAGGAATTTCTTTCCTGCTGTACGGTATGATAGGCACATCGGGAATCAGAATTTTAGTTGATTCAAAAGTAGATTATGGAAAATCAAGAAATTTAGCGTTGACATCAGTTATTTTCGTGACGGGACTGTCAGGAATTACAGTGAAATTTGGAAATGTAGAATTGAAAGGAATGGTATTAGCCTGTGTAGTTGGAATGGCTTTGAGTTTGATTTTTTACATATTGGATAAATTTCATTTAACAAATGATGCAGAAGAGTAGAATAGACAGAGGAGGCGGTTCGCGTAGAGCCGCCTCCTCTGCTATATAAAAGATTTTACAGTTTGTTTTGTAATTTTGAACGTCTCCAAATATAAAGCCCTGAAAGGATAACCAATAGCCCTCCGCCAATCATTTCAATCTCATAAACGATATTGTCTTTTACCGTATCCATTACCGGATATGCAGAGCAGATGATGGCGATAATACAGATAACCAGTTCAAAAATGGCAATGCCCACGGCAAGTTTTTTGTTTTTGGTCATCACATAAGTATCTTTGTCAACAGTTTTCTGTCTCTTTTTGATTTTGATGTAAGCGAGAAACAGAAGTACATATGGGAACAAAGAAGTCAATGCCGTCATTGTTACCAATACATTGTAAATCGTATCCACACCGGGTAAAAGTGAAGTGGCTGCGAGAAGAACGGTGACGATGATTGCCTGTAAATATACTGCTTTCACAGGGATACCGTGTTCGTTTGCCTCTGTCAGTTTCTCGGGAAACAGACCTTTCTCCACACTTCCAAAAAGCATTTTAATCGGCGAAGCGATGTAAAGAACTAAAGCACCGATAATGGAGAGAGAGATTCCTGCTGCCAGAAGTTGGATAAATACAGTGGGAATACCAAGTAACTCACAACCTCTTGAAAGTGAATCTAAAATACCTGTAGAGGAACTGATCTCTTCAGGAGAAAGTAGCATACTGATGGAAATGGAACCGAGAATATAAAGGACACAAACAACTGCGGCGGATACGATAATCGCCCTCGGGAAATTCTTTTTCGGCTGATCCATTTCCGTAATAAAGTTTGCCGTAATTTCAGCACCTGTGTAGGCAAAGATAATACCTGAAATGGCGACAAGTGAATCCGGATTCAGTTTCGGCATCAGAGTCGAAACGGTATAAGTCGATGCACTCGGTGCTTTATCCAAAAGGACAATGGCAATAAAAGCCATGGAAATCAATAAAATTGTCGGAATGGTCGAACCGAAAGATCCTATGCTGGTGAAAAATTTTCCGAAGGACATTCCCTTTGTGCTGATCCACGACAAAATCCAAAAAAGAGCAACCGATAATACGAGCACCAAAATCTTATTCTCTGATAAACTTGGTTCTCCAAGCATATAGGCGAAATTTACCGCAAAAAATGTGAGGAATGAGGCATACCAGAAAATTTTGGCAGTCCAGTTCAGCCACGATACCATAAAGGCATATTTTGTTCCAAATGCTTCGCGTACCCAAGTATAAAGCCCTCCATCGGACTGGTAAGTGGAAGCAAGTTCCGCACACATAAAAGCCTGCGGGATAAAGAAAAGTACCATGAAAACCGCCCATGACGGAATGGCGCCTAAGCCAAGTCCGAAACTGGCAGAGGTGGATTTGGCAATCCAGCGGATACCATAAAGGGCAGAAATATTCATAAATACAAGTTCTTTAAAACTGATTTTTGATTTAGTCATCTTAAAACCCCCCTTTTGTATTTAAGATTTTAATGTAGACAACAGATAAGTAATGTAACGCATCATTTTCTGTTGGCAAATCTGATGAGAATATTCTTCTTTGTTGGAAACTCGATATTCTAATAAAAGATGATAGGCAGAAATCATCAGTTCATTTGTAATATCCAAATTTTCTTCTGAAACAGTAGGATCAGAATATATTTTAGTTAAGATGGCTTTATTTCGATTGTATAAATTAAAGTCCGTTAAAATCGAATGCCATTCGTTGGCGTCATCAACTTTCTCTTCTGAAAACAGTTCATAATAACTGTTGCATATGGCAGCGAGCGAATCGCTGTGCTTGTTAAAGAAGATCTGTAAAAACGCATCAGGATATGTAAAGGAAATATCCGAAAATTCTTCCCATGTCAGCAGAAGAACATCGTACCAGTCTTTTCCTGCGAAGGACTCCTGAATAATCTTCTGATTATAAGATGTCAGATGATTTAAAGAAGCGTACAAAAGTAACTGATCCAAATCCTGAAAATAATTGTATAAAGTGGCACTGTTAAAACCTGCAATCTCAGCCACTTTACGGATAGTGACGGCTTCCATGCCTTCTTTCTGAATAATTAACTGGGTAGCCTCTATAAAATATTTTAAAACTCTCTGATGGTGTCGTTCTCTGTTTGCCATATTTTTCCCTCCTTTTTTCATAGTTGTAATTATATCTTTTTTTTGAAATAAGTGCAATTATATTTGATTTTTTTGATAAAATCATCATAATGTACAAAAAACTTAATCGTGATTAGTATATAATCACGATTGACAAAATAAAGACGAATGATATAATCGTGATTAGAAATAAAGATTGAGAGGTACATACAGTGAAAGAAAAGACAGGTATTAAGAAGAATTTTTTTATGATTTGTCTGCTGGCGTTTGCAGGAACGATTATTTACGGACTTCCGTATTTCCGTTCATATTACTATGATACTTATCAGAACCTGTATCATTTGACAAACACCCAGATGGGGCTTCTTGGAAGTGCATACGGAATGCTGGGCGTTTTCTCCTATATGTTCGGAGGAGTTTTGGCAGACAGATTCAAAGCGAAGAAGTTGTTGATTTTGTCAATGATCGCAACGGGACTCGGAGGATTTCTCCACTTGTTTGTGACAGATTTCAGAGCATTGATGGCTATTTATGCATTATGGGGATTTACTTCCCTTTTGACATTCTGGCCGGCGCTTATGAAGATTGTAAGAACGCAGGGAAACGAAGATGAACAAAGCCGCGCCTATGGAATTTTTGAGGGAGGCCGCGGTGTGTTCAATGCACTTCAGTTGGCGATTGCAACAGCAATTTTTGGTTTCTTCCAGGCGAAGATGATGCCGGAACTGGGGATTAAATGGATTGTTATTTTTTATTCGGCAGCGCCGATTCTCTGTGGAATTATTTTCATTTTTGTTTTGAAAGAACCGGGTGAAACGAAAGTGAAAGAGAAGGCGTCAGAGCCGGAGAAAGAAGAGCCGAAAGAGAAATTTTCATGGAGCAATATCGGACTTGTATTGAAGATGCCGGCTGTGTGGCTCACTATATTGATGATGTTCTGCAGTTACACATTTAATATGTCCATTTATTATTTTACACCATATGCCAGCAACGTACTGAAGACAACAGCGGTAGTGGCAGCGGTATTGACTGTACTTCAGCAGTATTGCCGTCCGTTCGCATCACCGATTGGCGGATTTTTGGCGGATAAGATTGGAAGAGGTCAGGTTATGGCAGGCGGATTTCTTCTGATGGGAGTGGGAACGCTCGTCCTTATACTTTCAAGCGGAGCAGGCGGAGCGCAGATGGTTTTTGTTGTGGCAGCATGTATTATTGTTTATGTGGGAATGTATTCTAACTTTGGAATTTACTTTTCACTTCTTACGGAAGGCGGAGTTCCGTTAAAAGTTTCAGGTCTTGCAATCGGTATCGCATCAACATTGGGATACCTTCCGGAAGTAATCGCACCGATTGTGGCAGGAAATATTTTAGATACGTTTGCCGGAGCGAAAGGATACCACATTTATTTTGGAATTATGATTGCAATGGCAGTGATTGGATTTATCGCAAGTATTGTTTGGGCAAATACTTACGGAAAACGTTATAAAGAGCAAATGAAAAAACAAAAAAATAAATAAATTACTTTAAAAGTAGGAGGTATAAACATGAGCGTAGAAGTAAAAGAAAAGAAAGTATTGAAAAAAGAAGATTTTCCATACGACTGGACAGTTGAGGAAAATCACTGGATTCCGTTATCAGACGGAACAAAATTATCAAGCCGTATATGGTATCCAAAGACAGATGAACCTGTACCGGCAGTTTTAGAATATATCCCGTATCGTAAAAGAGACGGAATGAGAGGAAGAGATGAACCGATGCACGGTTTCTTCGCAGGAAACGGATATGTAGTTGTCCGTGTAGATATGCGTGGAACAGGAGAGTCGGACGGCTTATTAAAAGACGAGTACTTAAAACAGGAACAGGACGATGCGTTGGAGGTTATCGACTGGATTAGTAAACAGCCGTGGTGTGACGGAAATGTAGGTATGATGGGTAAATCATGGGGAGGATTTAACTCTCTTCAGGTAGCAGCGAGAAGACCACCGGCACTTCGTGCAGTTATCTGTGTAGGATTTACAGATGACAGATATAATCAGGATATTCACTATAAAGGAGGCTGTCTGTTAAACGACAACTTCTGGTGGGGAGCAATCATGCTCGCTTATCAGTGCCGTGCAATCGATTGTGAAATCAAACCGGAAACATGGAGAGAAGAATGGCTGGAACGTTTAGAAGATATGCCATTGTGGGCGGAGAACTGGTTACAACATCAGACGAGAGACGAATACTGGAAACACGGTTCTGTTTGTGAAGATTACGCAGATATTCAGGTTCCTGTATTCGCAATTGACGGCTGGTCAGATTCTTACACAAACACCGTATTAACATTGATGAACGGTTTGGACGTTCCTAGAAAAGCGGTTATCGGACCTTGGGCTCATGTATTTGCGCATGACGGTTATCCGGCTCCTGCAATGAACTTCTTAGGGGAAGCGACAAAATGGTGGGATAAATGGTTAAAAGGAAAAGACAATGACACGCTGGACGGACCTATGGTAGACGTATGGGTAGAGGACAGTATGCTTCCTGAAGCAATTCACGACGTAAGTGAAGGAAGATGGGTAGGATTAGAAAATTGGCCTTCAAAAGATGTGAATGATAAAGTATTCTCATTGACATATGGTAAACTGACGGAAGAGGAAAATACTAAAGAAGAGGTTGTTGATTTATGCACACCGTTAAATCACGGACTTCTTGCGGGAGAATGGATGGGAGCAGGTGTTCCGGGAGAAAATGCGTGTGATCAGCAGTTAGATGACGGATTATCAATGGTATTTGATTCGGACGTACTGGAAGAAGACTTTGATATTGTCGGATATCCGAAAGTGGAAGTGGAACTGACAAGCGATAAGGCAAATGCGATGTTATTTGCACAGTTGTCAGATGTACACCCTAACGGACAGGTGACAAGAGTATCTTACGGTGTAATGAACTTAACTCACTTGCAGGGACACGATAAAGTTGTTCCGTTAGTGCCGGGTGAAAAAGTAAAAGCATTTGTCGGCTTGGACGTATGCGGACATAAATTCCCGAAAGGACACCGTGTTCGTATTTCACTGGCGACATCACACTGGCCGATGTTCTGGGTAATGCCTGAGATTGCAACATTGAAATTAGACCTTTCAACAGCGAAGGTGACACTTCCGATCTTTACGGGACAGGATAGTGAAGGACCGGATATGAATCCGATGTGTGCACCGCTTACACCGATGACAACATTGTCAGAAGGACATGTGGACAGAAGCGTTTCCTATGATATTTTGAAAGATACATGGACTTGTATTACAGACGGAGTAGGAGGCGTATTCGGAGAAGGCGTATATCGTTTCGACGATATCGGAACAGTTGTGGAACATAACCTGAAACGAGAACTGACACTTTCAAATAAAGATCCGTTATCAGCGAAATACACGATTTATCAGAAGATGAAAAACGGCAGAGACGGCTGGTTAATGGATACGGATATTGTTGTTACACAGACAGCGGACGAAGAATATTTCTACCTGACAGGTTACATGACAGCGAAGATGAATGACGAGGAAGTATTCCATAGAGATTACGATAGAAAAGTAAAGAGAAACGGTTTATAAAATCAAAAGGGGCTGTTGCAAAA
>NZ_BAAHSH010000028.1:0-12419 GCF_054660755.1 Faecalimonas hominis | reverse complement strand
TATCAAAAATGGTTTATATTATACGGTTTACAGAGTATGAACAACCTTGACAATCCCCTGTTTGTAAGGTATAATACTGAAATTGTCAAAGTATATTCAAATGAAGAAATGCATGAAAAAATTCATGAAAAAATAAAATGGTAAATCAAGGGAGGCAGTTAAGATGGCAGATAAAAAGACTATCCTTACTTATGCTGGATTAAAGAAACTTGAAGAGGAATTAGAAAATTTAAAAGTAGTAAAACGTAAAGAAGTAGCAGGAAAGATTAAAGAAGCAAGAGAGCAGGGCGATTTATCGGAAAACGCAGAGTACGATGCAGCAAAAGACGAACAGCGTGATATTGAAGTTCGTATCGAAGAGTTAGAGAAGATTTTGAAAAATGCGGAAGTTGTTGTAGAAGACGAAGTTGATTTGGATAAAATCAGCATTGGCTGTACAGTTACGGTATACGACAATGAATTTGAAGAAGAGATGGAATTTAAAATCGTAGGTTCCACAGAGGCGAACAGTCTTGAAGGGAAAATCTCAAATGAATCTCCTGTAGGAAAGGCGTTAATCGGAAGAAAAGTAGACGATGTCGTGGAAGTAGAAACACAGGCAGGCGTTATGGAATACAAAGTATTAAAAATTGAAAGGTCAATTTAATAAAGGAGTGGGAAAAGTGGCAGAACAAAAGAATGCACAGGAACAGGATATTAACCAGTTAAGAAAAGTACGCCGTGAAAAATTGGCAGACTTACAGGAAAACGGAAAAAATCCGTTCCTTATTACAAAATATGATGTGACTCATCATAGTATGGAAATCAAAGATAATTTTGAAGAAATGGAAGGAAAAGATGTTTCCATCGCCGGACGTATTATGTCTAAACGTGTTATGGGGAAAGCATCTTTCTGTAATGTTCAGGATTTACAGGGAAATATCCAGTCTTATGTTGCAAGAGATAACATAGGAGAAGAAGCGTACAAAGAATTCAAGAAAATGGATATCGGAGATATCGTAGGAATTAAGGGTGACGTATTCCGCACAAAAATGGGTGAAATTTCCATTCATGCACAGGAAGTGACTTTATTGTCAAAGAGTCTTCAGATTCTTCCTGAGAAATTCCACGGTTTAACAAACACAGATTTACGTTACCGTCAGAGATATGTAGACTTAATTATGAACCCTGATGTAAAAGATACGTTTATCAAGCGCTCTAAAATTATCAGTGCGATTAGAAAATATTTGGACGGACAGGGATTTATGGAAGTGGAAACTCCAATCTTAGTTTCAAATGCAGGTGGAGCAGCGGCAAGACCATTTGAAACACATTTCAACGCATTGAACGAAGACTTTAAACTTCGTATTTCTTTAGAGTTATACTTAAAGAGACTGATTGTCGGTGGAATGGAACGTGTTTATGAAATCGGACGTGTATTCCGTAACGAAGGATTAGATACAAGACATAACCCTGAATTTACATTGATGGAATTATACCAGGCATATACAGACTACAACGGAATGATGGATTTAACTGAAAATCTTTACCGTTATGTAGCACAGGAAGTTCTTGGTACAACAAAGATTACTTACAATGGTGTTGAGATGGATTTGGGCAAACCATTTGAGAGAATCACAATGGTAGACGCGGTTAAGAAATATGCAGGTGTTGACTGGAATGAAGTTCAGACATTAAAAGAAGCAAGAGCGCTTGCGAAAGAACATAAGGTTGAGTATGAAGAACGCCACAAGAAGGGTGATATTCTTGCGTTATTCTTTGAAGAATTCGCAGAAGAACATTTAATTCAGCCTACATTTGTTATGGATCACCCAATTGAAATTTCACCGTTGACAAAGAAAAAACCGGATAATCCGGAATATACAGAGCGTTTTGAGTTCTTTATGAATGGTTGGGAAATGGCGAATGCTTATTCAGAGTTAAATGACCCGATTGACCAGAGAGAACGTTTTAAAGCACAGGAAGAGTTGCTTGCACAGGGTGACGAAGAAGCAAATACAACAGATGAAGACTTTATGAATGCGTTGGAAATTGCTATGCCGCCAACAGGTGGTATCGGATTTGGTATCGACAGAATGTGTATGCTCTTAACAGACAGCGCAGCAATTCGTGATGTATTGTTATTCCCGACAATGAAGACCCTCGGTGGTGTAAAATCCGAAAATGGTGTAAGTTCTAAAGAGGTTTCTACACCAAATTCAGAGCCGGAAAAAATTGATTTTTCTAAGGTAAAGGTTGAGCCTTTGTTTGAAGAAGATGTTGATTTTGATACATTCTCAAAGTCAGATTTCAGAGCAGTTAAGGTTAAAGAATGCGTTGCTGTACCGAAGTCAAAGAAACTCCTTCAGTTCACTCTTGATGACGGAACAGGCACAGATAGAACCATTTTAAGCGGTATTCACGCATATTACGAGCCGGAAGAACTTGTTGGTAAGACACTTATCGCAATCACAAATCTTCCTCCAAGAGCAATGATGGGCATTGACTCTTGTGGTATGCTTCTCAGTGCAGTACACGAAGAAGAAGGCGAAGAAAAGCTTCATCTCCTTATGGTAGATGACCACATTCCGGCAGGTGCAAAGCTCTATTAAGAAGTACCGTTTTACCCTACAAAACGGGATGTACTTCATTTGTGAAAAAGCTCTGAAAATACACAAATACACCAAATTTACACCAAATGGTGCTTGAAACAGTGCAGAGCCTTAAAAATCGCATAATTTTCAAAATATATGGGCAGTTCCGGTTCGGAATTGCCCATTTTCATAAGTATGATGAAAGTCTAAAATGGAATTTGAAAGAGTGGTTGCTATGAAGATTCGGAAAATCAAAGAAAATAAAAAACAGTTTCTATCATTACTGCTTTTAGCAGATGAACAAGAGAATATGATAGACCGCTATCTTGAGAGAGGCACTATGTATGTGCTTGACGATAACGGTGTGAAAGCTGAATGTGTCGTCACTGATGAGTGCAACGGTATTCTTGAGATAAAGAATATTGCGACCGTTCCCGAATATCAAGGCAAAGGCTATGCCAAAGCCTTGATAGATTTTATTGTTAAAGAGTATGCCGACAAATATTCCGTTTTACAGGTCGGAACCGGCGACAGTCCTTTGACAGTTCCATTCTATGAAAAGTGCGGTTTTGTTCGTTCTCATATCATACCTAACTTTTTTACAGATAATTACGACCACCCGATATTTGAATACGGAGTCAAGTTGGTGGATATGGTGATTTTTCAAAGAAACCTATAAACTAATGCATTCAAGCCCTTTGAGAGAGGAGAAATCTTTTCTCAAAGGGCTTTTTTAATTTTTACGGATATTCGCAAACTACAAGAAAAAGCCGAAACTTCATATACTTTAACCACAGAGGAAGTGGAGGTTTTGATATGAGTAACAGCTTAGCGACAGTACATCCGGAATTGATTGTCGAATGGTCGGATAGGAATTTACCACTGACACCGGACAGCATAACTTTCGGCTCGAATAAGAAAGTATGGTGGAAAGGTGCTTGCGGTCACGAATGGGAAACAAGTATAAAGGCTCGTTCCAATGGAGAAAAATGCCCGATATGTTCCGGTGCGAGAGTGATTGCAGGGATTAACGATTTAAATACATTGAAGCCGAAACTGGCTTCGGAGTGGTCAGAGAAAAATGAAATCAAGCCGACAGAGGTATCTATCGGCTCACACAAGAAAGTGATATGGAAATGTAAATTAGGACACGAATGGATAGCCACTGTAAAGAGCAGAACTATCAATAGAACAGGTTGCCCGTACTGCTCCCATAATAAAGTGCTTGCCGGATTTAACGACCTTGCAACGCTGTTCCCGGAAGTTGCAGATGAATGGTCGGATAAGAACGAAAAGAAGCCTACCGAAGTTATGGCGTTTGCAAACAGCAAGGCTTGGTGGAAGTGCAAGACCTGCGGTTATGAATGGAATACGCTTACCGACGCAATTAACGATGCCATTAACGCAGGTAAACAGATTTCTTTTCAGTATTACGATTATACCGGATTAAAGAAAAAGGTTCTGAAGAACAAGGGCGAAGTGTATAGGCTCAGCCCATATAAACTTCTCTGGAATGGGGATAATTATTATGTTCTCGGATATTCTGAGAAGAAAAGTAAGGTTATCAATTTCAGAGTAGACCGTATTGCTTCAAAACCTGAGATATTGGATAAGGACATTATTCCTATGCCAGATGATTTTGATATTGAAAATTACACAAAAGAAGTATTCTTTATGTTCTCAGGCGAGAAAGTCCTTGTGGATTTACGGTGTGATAACAGTCTGATGAAAACAATGGTTGACCGTTTCGGAGAAGATGTGACAACCCTTGCGTATGATATGACTTCTTTCAGAGTACAGACCGAAGTATCAGCCAGTCCGACCTTTTTAGGTTGGGTATTTGGTTTTAATGGCAAGGTACAGATACTTGCACCGGAAAGTGTAAAAGAACAGTACAGACAGATGATTGCACAAGCTGATGAAGATATGCAGCAAAAAGAAAACGAAGAACAAGAAATCTAGCTGTGAACGAAAAAGCCGAGTAATAAGGACAGCAACTGCGAGTTGCTTGTTTGAGATAATGCGTGAGACTATAATAAAGGTGTAAGGGAGGTACTGCTTAATGGATACAAAACAGGTTATACTTGAACTTCGTACTCAAAAGGGAATGTCGCAGGATGAACTTGCAGAAAAAGTTTTTGTAAGTCGTCAGGCAGTTTCACGTTGGGAAAACGGAGTTTCCCAAACAAAAGGATATTAAGAAATAACCTGTGTTTTCCTGCTTGCGAATAAAAGAATAGTGTGATTAAGTTAGAAATACTGCATAAATGTGCTGGTATCTCTTTTTCGTTGCCTTGAAACAGCAGACTATTTCATTTCTGCTTGATTACTCTAAACTTATCAGGCTGTGGTTTGTCAAGGGCTTGTTGCGTAAGCAATGCTTTGGCACCCTTTACAAATTATGGACGGTAAAGTAGCTTTTCAAAAGCAGAAAAAAGTAGTCTTAAGATTTTGAAATATTGTAGCGGGTAGTGGAAAATGGTATAATGTGAATACAGAGAAACATATAAATTTGTATTTAACAATCAATAAATTGAGAGGGCTTAATCTTATGACTAAACAAAAGAAGGTAATTTGGATAATATTGGGAATAATTATTTTTGTGTTTAGTGTTTTTCTAGGGCTTGGATATTTAGGTCAAATAACAGGTGGAAATAGTTTAATACAAAGAACAGAAATGAACGATAAATATGTTCCGGAAGAAATAACAAAATATTATCCAATAGAAGATTTAAACTCAAAAGAAAGTTTACTTTCTGATAAAAATTATGCAAACTCAATACAGGATGCTCTGTTAAGTGCCTCTATTGAGTTTGAACAAGGCGAAGAATATAAAACACATATTGATAAGATTATAAAGGAGTTTGAAAACGAAAACTATAAAAGTGTTTTGTATATATCAGAAAAAAACGATATAGAGTCAAGTTTGACATTTTCAAAATTCAAAATTAAGGAAGTAGATGGTAAAAAGAGATATGCTCATATTACAAGTGTACATGAGGTTATAAAGAAAGACCGCCCGTATGACAAAGATACGATGTCGTTACTAAAATCACAGTTAGCATTAAGTGATAGATTGCAAGACTTAAATATCAGTCCAGACAATAGTCGCTTTTTATATGGATTTGTACATGATGAAGATATTTACAATACAAAAATAGAAAATAAAAAACCCGATGAAATTATTTATTTTGAACTTTGTGAAAAGCCTTTCTATTTTTGGTATTATGAAAATTTTCAAAGTGATAAATCTGGAAAATCTTTAAGTATAGAAATTGAAAGATAATAATAGAACAATTCCAGGTTGTAGAGGTGATTAGAATGAAGAAACTATATTGCATGAACTGTGGTACTGAAATAAAAGGAGGAATACCTAACGAATGTTCTTGTGGAGCTGAATTTGATTTAGCAGATACAAAAAACATAAAAAGAATAATTACAAGCATTATATTCTTTGTAATATTAATGTCTCCACTGCTTATTCTTATTCACTTTGGCAGACAATATTTACAAGCGTCAATTATTTTATATGCTTTGCTCCTGATTCTAGGTATTTTTTGGTGTCGTATCGTACAAACTATTTTAGTTCGTCTTGGGTTAGTAACTATGACGAACATTGAAATTAAATAACAACAATAACATCTTCACAACTCTACTGAGCAGGAAATCTGAAAAGGTCTCCTGCTTTTTTATACCAAAAAGATTAAAAATCCTATTATCCGCATAAACGCAGGAACTTTAAGCAATATGAATGAAAATACAAAAGAAATTTACCACTAATTTACTACGATTGAAAGAACCTTGATACGACAAAGAAAATAGCATAAAGAAAAGCAAAATGGCATTTCATACAAAATATGAGATGTTTTTTTGTTGCTGTAACACAGCACAATTTGTTCTTTTTTCTGCTTGACTATCTTTCATTTTTTAGAGCATGAATTGTCAAGAGCTTGTTGCGTAAGCAATGCTTGCACTCTTGATAAGGCATGGGATAAAAAATATTTTGACAGATAGCAGAAAAGTAATGACATGTGAGTTCTATAAATGATATAATAAATTATCAGATAAAAAATCAATCGGTTAACAATTTGCAAAGAAATTTCTAGGAGAAAAGAGTATGGGGAGAATAATTATGGTTTTATATATGGAAGCTTTATTGTTATCTGTTCTTACAATATGGTTTTTATATCACATAATAAAAAAGAAAAAAATCTTTCGTTGGGAAAATGCTCCATTGGACATGAGAGATTTTGTAAAGAGAAATGAAAAAAGGATGAATATGATTTCAAATGGTATTATAGGTATCATTTTGATTCCTGCGTTTTTGCGGGTAGTTCTTCCTGCTGTACAGGATTTTCCAAACATAAATTCTGGCAATTATCTTGAAGTAGAGGGAACAGTAACATCTTGGAATTATAGTGATGAAGATAAAAACAAAACAAGAGCTATTGGAATTATGGATAATAAAACTAAAAAAGAAATATTTGTAACTGTTTATAGTAAAGGAATACAAAAGGGGGAATATCTGAGAGTTAGATATTTACCTAATAGTAGATATGGAGAGATTAAGGAGAATAAGTGATGAAAATAATAGGATTATTTTTTATGACATTAGTATTTGGAATAATATCTATGATAACAAGCAAAAAGTATAAATTGCAAGGGGATTTAAAAGAATTATGCTTTCCACCTGTATTTTCTAAAATTTTATATGGGTGTTTCATTATTTCTATGATATGTTCAGTGGTTATTATATATTTATGGCAAGATACTGGTATTACTATTTTGTTTTTGGTTATGGGGATTATTAGTGCTTTTACTGCATGGGCAATCAGTAAATATAAAATAATTATAGAAGAACAGGAATTGATTGTTATTTACCCTATGAAGAAAAGAAAGATTTCAATTACAAAAATAGAATATATTGAAATCAGTACAAGCGGTAGTATAAAAATCATAGTGCAGAACGAGAAAAAAATAAATTTAGATGCAATGCTAATAGGGACTGAGTCTTTTATAGAATACATGAAGAAAAATGGAGTACCTATACAAGAAAATAAAGGAAATGATTAAACAGACGGAGTGATCCAGACACGGTGGCAGGAAAATCTCTCAGATTTTTCTGCCATGTCTTGCAAGTGGCTGGTTCACTTCGTCTGTGAGCGAGCCTGTGGCGAGCGAAGATTAAGCCCCCGTTATCTAACAGGGGGGTACTATTACAAAAGACAAGAGCAAAAACAAATACAAAACTGCTGATATGCAACGATTTATAAGGTTATAAGAACTTATTTCACTTCACACCCTATTTTTTCTACCCGACAGGTCTAAAACAGCATATCAATAGAAAATAAATATAAGATACAAGGTGTATGCTCCTATGAGTATATGCCTTTTTTTGATTGGAGGAATAAAGCATGAATGATATAAAATTTATTGAAACATTAAAGCAAAAGAGAAATGCCTGTGATTACTCGCAATCACGACTGGCACAGGAACTACAAATCAGGCAATGGACTCGAAGTTGCAGGAGCGTGGCTGGTCGTTCATTAAGAAAGCAGAAGCAATACAAATACCTCATATCTCGGTATGTTGCAAATAAAAGCGCAAGGGAAATTGCCGAAGCGGAGGGAGTCTCTCATCAGGCGATTGAAAAGCATTTAAACGCAGCGATTAAGAAAGTGAAAAAATATTTGAGGGATTTTTCCGAAAATAGGTTGTCATTTGGCTGACTAATTCCAAATTAGTGAAGAATTTTATATTTACAAAAGATTTTACTGGAAAGAACCGATGAAGAAAATCCTCTTTCCACAACACAGTTAATCAATATATTGAATGATGAATACGGAATATCTGCACATAGAACGACGGTCACAAAAGATATTGCTGCACTTCAGGAGTTTGGAATGGATATTGTTACTATCCATTCTACTCAGAGCAAATACTTTGTAGCCAGCCGTAAGTTTGAATTGCCGGAATTGAAACTGCTGATTGATGCAGTAGAGTCATCGAAGTTTATTACAAAGAAGAAAAGTGAAACTTTGATTGAGAAGATACATACGATGACCAGTCCGGGGCAGGTGGCAAAGCTGAAGCGTAATAACTATGTGGTCAATCGCATTAAGCCGGATAATGAGCAGATATATTATATCATTGACGCTATAAACGATGCCATCAATACAGGTAAACAGATTTCTTTTCAGTATTATGATTATACCGGATTAAAGAAAAAGGTTCTGAAGAACAAGGGCGAAGTGTATAAGCTCAGCCCGTATAAACTTCTTTGGTGTGGGGACTATTATTATGTTCTCGGATATTCAGAGAAGAAAAGCAAGGTTATCAATTTCAGGGTAGACCGTATTGCTTCCAAGCCGGAGATATTGGATAAAGATATTATTCCTATGCCGGATGATTTTGATATTGAGAATTACACAAAGGAAGTGTTCTTTATGTTCTCAGGCGAGAAAGTCCTTGTAGATTTACGGTGTGATAACAGTCTGATGAAAACAATGGTTGACCGCTTCGGAGAAGATGTGACAACCCTTGCGTATGATATGACGTCTTTCAGAGTACAGACCTAAGTATCAGCCAGTCCAACCTTTTTCGGTTGGGTGTTTGGCTTTAATGGCAAGGTACAGATACTTGCACCGGAAAGCTTGAAAGAGCAATACAGACAAATGCTTACAAAAGCTACTGAAGATATGAAAGAGAATGAATAGTGCAGATTTGCATTTATGTAGATGGTCTGCATAAAGCGTAAAGTCAATATTAAAGAATGGAGAGGTGTTAGCAAATTGCGACACCTCTTTTCTTTTGCGAAAAACCTACTTGAAAAATTCTTCGTATCAGGTATAATAAAACTATCGAAAGCAGAGTGCTTCCGATAGAAAAGAAAGTGAGGTGCAGGTATGAGAAGCAAGAGTCCTGAACTTATGAGTGAGATAAAAAAGTATATCGAGGATTATTACCTGCAAAACAGACAATCCCCATCGACTACAAAGATTGCTGAAGCGGTTGGTATTGCCAGAGGTACAGCATATAAATACTTGGTAGAGATGGCTGAGAAGAATATGATTGAGTACGACGGGCAGGAGATTAGTACCAATGTGACCCGTAAGTACAGTGGCGAACAGACACAGACGCCGATTGTAGGTTCTATTCCTTGTGGCAGTCCTCAGTATGAGGAAGAAAATATTGAAGAATATGTATCACTTCCTACTGCTATTTTCGGCAAAGGAGATTTCTTCATATTAAGAGCGAGTGGTCAGTCTATGATTGAAGCAGGGATTGATGACGGCGACCTTGTGGTTGTTAAAAAGCAGGTAGAAGCCAATGAGGGTGATATAGTAGTTGCCCTTGTGGATAATCAGAATACATTGAAACGTTACTTCCGAGATGATGAGAATAAGAAAATCATTCTCCATCCGGAAAATAAGAAGATGAAAGACATCATTGTAGATGAGTGCTGCATTCAGGGTGTGGCTTGTCACATCATCAAAGAACTATAACAGAGGACAGACGAATGAGAACACTTGAAGGAATTCGCTATCTAATCAATTTGGATAGTGCGGAAATACAACAGAACTTTGCCGGAGGAGTTGCACCGCCGGACAAGGTGGAGTCGGAGGTGGACACAACTTGAGTATTTATATGTCAAGAGCCGAGTTAGAAGAAATCAGCGAAGGCTTGATAACAGCTTATGCTAATAAGTTTAGCAATCGAGTGATTCAATCCATCGACATAGAACATTTCATTACAGAATTTCTTATGTTACGAATTGAATACGCTTCTTTCGCAGAAGATGATGCAGGCAGGATTGGTTTTCTGGCAGATGGAGCAACACCACTGCTGGTACATCAGGACGGAAAAATTATTCCCTTTGTTTTCCCGAAAGATACCATCGTACTTGATAAATTTCTTCTTGCCGAAAAGGAGCAAGGACGTCGCAGGTTTACAATGGCACACGAAGCGTCACATCATATCTTGAGTAAGATGTATGCAATGCCGAGTGAAGGACGCTTTCATGCAGAGTATGACAGTGAGCGTAGTTATTCCAAAGAGGAACTGGCTCAGATGTTTGCGTCTGTTGAGTGGCAGGCAGATACAATGGGAGCTTCGCTTCTTATGCCGAGAAGAATTATTGAAAATGCCTTGGCGAAATATAATCAGTCAAATCCGATAAAAGTTTATGGCGATAATACCATTACTTCAAAGGATAAAGCAGTTATCCGCAGAATGGCAGCTTATATCGGAGTATCTTATACAGCCTTGGTTATCAGATTGAGAGATCTGTTGGGAGTATCCCAAAGTTTGTGTAAACCTCCAAACTGATGTAAGATAAAATTACTCAGTTTGGAGGTTATTTTTATGGCAAGAAGAAAAGACAGCCCACAAAAAGCAGCAATGAGAGAAATGATGCGTGATTATCTGAAAAATAATGATATCAGCATCAAAGACGGCACCGATGTAAATGGCATCATGCGTGACATGATGTCTGTCCTATTGGAAGGTGCTTTGGACGAGGAACTGGATGAAGAATTAGGATATTCCAAGTATGATTATCGTAACAAAGAAACAGACAACAGCAGAAACGGTCATTCCAGCAAAACCATGCACACCAGTTATGGAGATATGGATGTGGCGATCCCAAGGGATCGTAACGGTGATTACGAACCACAGCTGATTAAAAAATATCAAAATACCGTAACTCAGGACATGGAAGAAAAAATACTTTCCATGTATGCCAAAGGAATGACCACCGGAGACATTGAATCCCACATGCGTGAATTATACGATATTGATATTTCTGACAGCACAATCAGCCGGATCACAGACAAAATCCTGCCGATTGTAAAAGAATGGCAGGAACGTCCTCTGGAAGAAGTGTATGCTGTAGTATTTATGGATGCGATACACTATCATGTCCGCAGCGAAGGACGTATCGTAAAACGTGCGGTTTACATTGCTCTTGGTATCGACATGAGCGGAAAAAAAGATGTCCTTGGAATGTATGTTGGAGAGAACGAAAGTGCGAAGTTCTGGCTTTCTATCATGAATGGATTAAAAAATAGAGGCGTTGAGGATATCCTGATCGCATGCGTTGATGGTTTAAATGGATTTCCACAGGCAATCGAGGCTGTTTATCCAAAAACAGAGATTCAGCAGTGTATCATCCATCAGATCCGTAATTCAACAAAGTTTGTTTCATACAAAGACATCAAAAAACTGATGGCTGATCTGAAGCTTGTATATGCAGCTCCAACGGAAGAAACAGCTTTAAATGAGTTAGAATTGTTCAAAGATAAATGGGATTCCAAGTACCCGAAAATCTATAAATCCTGGAATGATAACTGGGCCACCCTGTCCACTTATTTCAAATATCCAGAGGCAGTAAGACGCCTGATTTACACCACAAATGCCATTGAAGGCTTCAACCGTCAGCTCCGGAAAGTGACCAAAAGCAAAACGGTTTTTCCGTCGGATGACAGCCTTTTGAAAATGCTGTATTTGGCAACCATGGATATCACGAAAAAATGGACCGGTCACAGGCAGGACTGGGGACAGATCCATTCCCAGCTGGAAATTTATTTTGAAGAACGTCTGGCAGGACGGAACCTGTAAAACAGTCAATTTTAAGCAGGTTTTATTGACATGCCTAAAAACTACTGTATAATGCAGATATGGGCAGAATCCGGAAAATCGACTCTGCCCATTTGTAACTATTCACAAATCTTATATCAGTTTTTAACGTTTCTCCTAAACTTAATATAGATTTTTGATTATCTTTTCATATCTTCTTATATGTCCGCAAGTCCTTATTTTATCGGCTTTGCGAACGTTTTCGTTATC